>NZ_JBBMFF010000057.1:0-13120 GCF_040096185.1 Faecousia intestinalis
AGCCTGGTTTGTGTTGTTATCCGCCATGGGACCGTCCCCGGTGATATTCAGAACACCCTCAGAGTCTAGCGTCCATGCGGCGTTCTCTCCGCAAGTGCCGGAAGCGACAACAGTCAACTTCGCTTTCCGTGTTTCATAAGCAATGCCGTACTTTTCCGCATAGGCCTGTGCATAGGAATTCTCTGCCACGGAGAGCGTTACGCCGGTGACATCCTTGAAAATCGCGGAGCCGATCTTTGTAACGCCGTCAGGAATGTACAGAGAGGTCATTTTGGTGTCGGCTTTAAATGCATATTCGCCAAGGCTTTCCAGCTTGCTGTTCTCACTGATCGCAACACCGGTCAGCTTGGAGCAATAGTAGAATGCATAGCCGTCGATCCGGTTAACAGAGTCAGGAATGGTGATAGCAGGCAGGCTGCTGTAACCAAAGGCACCCCAACCGATACGCTCGAGCTTTGTGCCCTCCTCGAAGGTCACGGTTTCCAGTCTGCTACACCGGAAGAAGTTGAACTTGCCAATATAGGTGATGTCCTTACCAATTACGACTTGCTTGATTTGATACTTGTATGCTTCCCAAGGAGCGTGATTTGTATTATTGTCCGACATGGGGCCGTTTCCTGTGAC
Source organism: Faecousia intestinalis (assembly GCF_040096185.1). NCBI lineage: Bacteria > Bacillati > Bacillota > Clostridia > Eubacteriales > Oscillospiraceae > Faecousia > Faecousia intestinalis. Next base: position 625 of record NZ_JBBMFF010000057.1, read on the forward strand.
GCTCAGAACACCTTCGGAGTTCAAAGTCCACGCTGCGTTATCACCGCAACTGCCGGAGGCCACAACTGTGGGCTTGGGTGTTCTTGTTTCATAGGAGATACCATATTTCTCAGCATAGGCCTGTGCATAGGAATTTGCAGCAACGGACACAGTTACATTATTGCCAGCTCCCTCGAAGATACCCCAGCCAATATTATTCGTGCCGTCAGGAATATACAGGTATTTCAGTTTTGCGTCGGCCTTGAATACGCTTTCGCCCATTCTGGCTAGCTTGCTGTTTTCACTGATCTCCACACTGGACAGCTTGGAGCAATAGTAGAACGCATAGCCGTCGATCTGCGTAACAGAATCGGGAATGGTGATGGAGGGCAGGCTGCTGTAGCCGAAAGCACCCCAACCGATACGTGCAAGCTTGATATTTTCCGCAAAAGACACGCTTTCAAGCCTGCTGCACTGGAAGAAGTTGAATTTGCCAATTGCAGTGATTTCATTGCCGATCAGGATGCGCTTAATATAATACCTGTAGTTACCCCAGGGAGCACGCTTCGCGATGTTGTCCACCATATCGCCATAACCGCCGACAACGAGCTTACCATCGCGGTAAAGAACATAATTGGCTGTCTGGCCACACAGGCCAGCATTGATCAGGTCAGCAGTTGTGCAGCGAACAAACTGACCATTTTCAAACTGGCACGTTTCACCGCAGATAACATATTCGCCCTGATAGGTAAGGCCATCTTGATCAAAGGAATATGTACCTTCCGTGAGCACCAAAACACCAGTCACGGAGTTTCCACCAGCAAAATAGCGCATTCTTCCCGTCTTCGTATCCTTCGCCCAGCCGGGGTAGGCGCTTTCCTTCGCGCCGGTCTCGTAGCCGCAGACCTCACAGGAAAGGATATCCGTGTCGCTGTCGTAATCGTATGTGTGTTCATCATTCTCGCACAGCGGGGTCTTCCTTTTACTGTACTGATCCAGCACGGTCTTACTTCCGTCCTCTGCCACATTATACGCTGTAACGGTAGCCTGGAAGCGGTCGGCGGTGACGTCGACATAGATGCTCTCGAAGTCGAGCGTGGCCTTTTCGAAGTGGAAGTCCTTATTATCCACGATGGAGTAGGACTTACCGCCGGTGGAGCCGCAGATGTAGTACACGGTGCCCTTCTCCTCCACCTGACCGGCCGTCAAGGGAGCGGTGCGGGCGTAGCTGTGGTCATTGCCGGAGAAGTAGAAGTCGATCCCGGCTGCGTCGCAGGCTGCAGGCAGATACTGCTGATAGATCTCGCCGCCGCCGGTGGGGTTGGTGTAGTAAGCGGGCACATGGGTCACCAGCACCTTCCAGGTGCAGCTCGTCTTCGCAGCGTCCTCGATGAGCCACTGTGCGAACTGCTGCAGGGTGTCCTTGTCGGAGGTGTGGTTCAGGACGGCGATGTAGACGTCGCCGCGCTCCACGGAATACCAGTCAGCAGGCACGCCGAACACGGACTTCACGGCGATAGCGCCGTTGCCGCTGTCGTCTGCCTCGTGGTTGCCGATGACGTGGATCACGTCGGTGTCACGGATGCCGTCGAGCGTGAAGAGCTTCAGGGCGTCGTCCCACTGGTTGTAGTAGCGGACATTGTCCACGGCGTCGCCGAGCTGAACACCGAAGGGATACTGCCCGGCCAGATGATCGGCGATGCGGCCCATGCCCTCAAGGGCGGCCTCCTCCTGAATGTCCGCCAGCAGGAAGAAGCGGGTCTGCTTCCCGGCTGCCGGGACGGTAAAGCTGCGGATGGCGGACCAGACCGTGCCGTCGCCGACGCGGTAGTAATACGTCGCGCCTGCGGTGAGGCCGCTCAGCGTCACGCCATTCACGCGGTTGATCTGCTTGCTGCCGGAGTAGGAGATCAGGCGGCTCGTGCCCTCGATCTGCGTGGCTTCGCTCAGATCTGCGCTGGTGGAAAGCTCTGCTACGGCGGCAGCGGCGCTGTGGCGCGGGTCGCTCATCCAGGTGATGGTCTTGCCGTCTGCGGCAGGGGAGAGGGCGTAGATGATATTGTAGGGTGCGCCGGTCTCGTCGCCCACGGCGTTGTAGCTGAACAGGGTGATCTGATAGGAGCAGTTGCCCTCGGCGTCCTCGGCGCGCAGGTTCACACTGCCCTCGCTTGCCGTCAGGCCGGAGATGTCGATCCGGCCGTTCCCGTCGGTCTGACCCTGCAGGACGTCATTGGCATAGACGTTGACGCCGGCTGCCGCAGCGCCGTCGCGCACGACGGTCACGGTCGCGGTGGCCTTGCTGCCTGCCACGGCGGTCTCGGCCGTAATGCGGTACATGGCCTCGATCGGGTAATTCGCGACGGGCGTGGTGAAGCCGGTCGCATATTGGTTCAGGTCGCTGATATCGAGGTTCTCCGTCTGCTTGCAGCCGTAGGAGCCCTTCGTGACCTGCACGTTGATGCTGCTGCCCTCTGTGACGGAGGTGGGGATGGGAATGTCGACCGTGGCCAGCGCACCGGCCGTATACTTCGCGTGGTCAATGGTGGTGATCTCCACGGAGACGACGCCCTTGGAGGGATCGTAGCTCCAGCTGCCCGTCACGCCCTCGGGGAAGGTGACGTTCGCAACGGGATAGCTGCGCGTGACGGAGATGGCTGCTGTCAGGGATGTGACGGAAGCGGGATCATCGCTCTCCAGCGCCAGCTGCCACGTTTTGCCGACGGTGGGAACACCCAGCGTGTTCAGCGCAATGTTCGGCACGTCCGGCTTTTCGGCCTCGACGGTGAAGTAGCGGGTCTCGCGGGTTACGTTGCCGTAGCCGTCCTTCAGGTAGAACGTGATGGAGTGCAGGCCGTTGCCGAAGTGCATCAGACCGGAGGTGCTGCCGAGAATGTCACAATCGTACTTGCCGCGATAGGTGCCGTCGAAGTAGAAGTAGGCGGATTCCACGCCGGTGGCGTAGGGATCGGTCTCCTCGCTGTCGTGGTAGGTGACGAAAAAGCGGAGCTTGTCGGAGTGGAGGGTCATGCCGTCCTCGAGCTCTGTCTTGGTGCCGTCGTCGTTGACGAGCTGGATGGAGGTCACGACCGGAGCCGTGACGTCCTGATTGTTTGCGCCGTAGACGACGCAGAAATTATCGAGAAGAATGTAGCCCTTCAGGTCGCCTTTGTCGAGCTTGACGCCGTCGGTGGTGTACCAGCCGATGCCGCTGGTTGTGACCATCGCACGGAACAGCATGCCGCTGTTGGCGCGGATCAGGGCACCTGCATACTGGGTCAGATCAGCCTCAAGATACTGCCAGCCGGTCTTCAGCCCCTCGCCGCTCCCGGCGCTGCCATTGCTGAAATTGACATAGGCGTTCGTCCAGCTTTGGCCATTATTTGTACTGGTGGCGATCTGGGCACGCAGCCACGGGACAGGGACTCCCTCGGGGATATAGACCCAAACACCAAGCGCTGTCGGTGTGCCGTCAATGGCGAGATTGTCGCCAAGGCCGAGACAGGCTCCATCGGTACCGGTGAGACCGGTCCAGTCATATTCCAGCTTGATGGCCTTATGACCGAAGCGGACGATGTCGGCATATTCCTCGGCGGTATCGGAGACGATGGAGCCCTTGACGACGCCGCCGCGGCCGGCATAGTGATAGGTCGCGACTGCATTGGAGGCCATGCCGTCAAAGCTTTCGACGGTCGTGCCGATGGTGGAATAATCCCACGGGTCCTCATCGCCGCCGTCGAGGATCATGGTCGGCTCCATGCCGATATTCACGGTAACTGTGGCGCTCAGGTCGCCGCGCGTGGCGGTGACGGTCGGGCTGCCGGAGTATTTCACGTTGCTCGTGACGGCGAACCGGTTGTTCGCAAACGAACCGGCGTCCGGGTCTGAGATGGCCCAGTTGATGTCGCCGTCCTTGAGATGGACCTGTTCGGATTGATAGGTCGCCCGGAAGCCAAGGTCGCTGACGTCGTTATAGTTGAGGTTGACTTCACTCGACGCGAACGAAAGGGCGTCCGGCTCCTGCACATGCAGGATGGTCGAACCGACCGTCTTGCCGCCGCTGATTAGGTCGATCGTCACGTCGCCGGTCTTGCCGGACGAAGTGAACACGGCGGAAGCGCCGCTGCCATTGACAGTGGTCTCGCTCACAGTGCCCATGGCCGCATCGCTGACCGTGAAGACGGCGTCCGCGGGGAGCGCCTTTGCCGGAGCGCCGGAGAAGTCCATGGCGCTGGCCGTCAGCTCGACCGTGGAATTGGGTGTGTAGTATTCGCCGTCAGGCGTGACGGCGGCGTGGTCGAACTCGCCGGAGGCAGCCACGGTGGAGACGACAAGGATCGTGCCGGAGACCACGCGCTCGCTGCCGCCTGCGGGTGTGTTGCGCATGGTCAGGTCGCTTTCGCCCTCGCGTTGGGAGAGGTAGGTGGAGGAGCCGCCCTCGTCGAGCTGGATGGCCGCCACGCAGCCGAGCGCGACCATCATGCGGGCCTCTTCCTCGGCGGTGTAGCCGACGGAGCGGGGGGCCATGGTGCCGTCTGCCTGGAACAGGACGACCGTGCCGTCGGCCTTGACGCCGACGCTGGTGCGCGGGTAATAGCCGCCGTTGCCGGACTGGGAAACAACGACCTTGCCATCCCAGACCATGGCGACGAGCGCGTCGACCGCCTCGACGATCTGAACGGCCTTGCCCTGCTTTTCACTCTGGCTGGCCTCGGCCTGCGCAAGGGTCGTGCCCTCGCGGAAGACGTTGACGGAGCCGTCGTCAAACGCGGCGAGGAAGGCGCGGCTGGAGTTATCGTGATGCACGACACCGTTCATCACGAGATAGCCGGAGGGCTCGCCGGTGTTGATGTTGAACCACGAGGCGTTGACGCCGCCGACGACGTTCAGGCCCGTCTCCCTTTCATAGACGTGCGCCTGCTCGGTCGTGGTCTTCAGCGTCCAGCCAAGCTCCTTCGGGTTTCGGTTGCCGTAACCGGCCACAATCTTCGCCCGTCCCTCATTCGGGTTGACCTGCATGACGTTGGCAACGGTCTGGGAGTTGCCCGCGTCGTTGTTCGTGATAATCACGGACTCGGAAATATCCGGCGCGATGGAGTAGTTTTTAACAGAAGTAACACGATAGCTTGTGCCATCAATGTTGCTGCCTTTTGACAGATTGTTTGAAACGGTAGACGTAATTGCATCTGTACTTTGCGGGTTCGTGTCGGTTCCCTTTATGGCGAATGCTGCAGTCGGTAAAGTACTAAGCAGCAGCATCACACATAAGAATAACGCTGTAATGCGCTTTGTAACGGAACACATCATTTTTAACTCTCCTTTTCTGTAATTTATATATCTCCCGAAAGAGACTATATACAAACAAAATGGCCTACAATTAATTACGGATTATGTGGCAAGTTTTAATCGATTTTAATGTAGTCCGTAAAGGGGTGGTTCAGGTCGATCATTTCAGCGTAATGGTGGCCGACTTTTTCTTCTTCAGGAAGATCGGCTCGCCAGTTGCCATATTTCTGCGTGAGATATGCGTCAAATTGCGCAGGTATTCTGACTTGCATACCTTCAAATGCTGCAAAAGTGCCATCTCCATATTGCGCGCGCGGCGCATATTCGAGTTTCCCTTGCCAGTTGCCGTGGTTACAAATGACTTCGGAATCCCCTTCAGAATACGAGGAGATGAGTTCCTCATATTTTCTCATAATGTGCTGTGTATGCTTGTGAATCCCTAGCAGGCGCTCCAATCCAAAGAATAACTTGGTACACCAACTGCATGGCAGCTGGAATGCGCACGCTGCCATCAGTTTATACTTCTTCTTCAGCAGCTCCAATCGGCGTATCTCAAACGGTGTTTTTGGATATCCATCCAAAGGAAACACATCAATATAAACGCCATGATTGATAGATAGCTTCGCAGCACTTTTCTCAATATAAGTAGTATTCGAATCGCGAACCTTGCTGAATATCTGTGGGAATGCCGGGTCGGTGCGATAATTCTGCAGGAAATAGCTGTTCGGGAGCAGCTCCTGCGCCTTTTCAACAAAAATCTCATAGTCGGGACGGAGCAAGCCAATATCCAGATCATCATCCCAAGGAATGAAACCGGAATACTTAACTGCGCCCAAAGCACTTCCGCAAATGAGATAGTAGTTGATGTGCAATTGGCGGCATACTGCATCTACCGCTTGGAGTATTTTGAATTCTACTTGCTGTAAATCGGTCATAAGTTCACTATCCGTTCCGCTTTCTTTAATGTGCTGTATGTTCCGCCTGGATGCTCTCAGATATCTGCTGATACAATTGAATATACTTTGCATATGCGCGATCCTTATCGAGACATTCTGTTATATTAGAATCGACTCGGACATTATCCATTACAATGCGGCGAACCGCACGCTCCATGGCCGTTAAGTCACCTTGCGGAATAAGAACGCTGTCGTTTGTAACGAGTGTTTCTGGACATCCGCCAGTTTGATAGACAATTACCGGTGTACCGCATGCCTGCGCCTCTAAATTAACGGTTGGAAAGGTGTCTTCATAGGTCGGATTCACAAAGACATCAGCAATTGTATACCATTGTGCAAGTTCAGTCTGATCGGTTGTACGCTGAAGACCAAGTATATTAGACGGAATTTTGGAAAGCTGCTTTTCGGATAGTCCGATTAGAACGACCTGATAAGCTGCCCCCAAGCGATTAGAGAGACTCAGTAAATCTTGCAGCCCTTTATGAGTATTCCAAACGTTGGCAACACCAAGTACGATATTTTTATTCAGCAGATGGTACTTGGATTTGAGTTGACTTGGACGTTTGTGGAATACATTACGATCAATTCCATTCGGAACAACTAATGTTGGATAATTCTGCAGAAAAGATTGGGAAACTTGATTCGCAAGCCACTGCGATGGTGTTGTAATAATTAGGTTCTTTACGCCGGTAAAAGCTTCTTTTTTCCTGAGATAATTATGGCGTACATCACCATGTAGATAACACTGAGGGTACTGATGCAAAAGGCGGCAATCCTTGCAAAGTGTTTTCCATTGCGTACAACCAATCTGAGAATAGTGCGTGCAATGACCAGTGAAAGACCAACAATCATGTTGAGTCCATACGATGGGAATGTCTGCCCTTTTTAAATAATGAAACAGCTTCTCATAATTCACATAATAACCATGTAGTGTGTGAAGATGAATCAAATCAGGTGCAAAAGCTTGAACTTCGCGAATCAGGCGCCTGGTTGCAGCTGCTGAGTATAATCCTGTATGATCGGTGAACCGTGACAGTGCATTATGAAAATAGTATTCTGGCTTAGTTGATATTTTAATTGCGTCGTCATTGTTGATATTAGGACCCGAGCCATAGAGAACCTTTACCTTATGACCATGGTTCCTTAAAAGGTCCATAATGTCAGCAATGATTTTTCCTGTGCTTCCTACACCATATACAAGATTAACGAACAAGACTTTCATTTTACATTCCCCAAAGCCACGCGCTCCAGCAGCGCATGCAGACGAACACTGTTATCGGCCTCGCGTCTGGCAACTGCCGCGGCGCGCTCAACGAGCTGCCAGCGATATGGCTCCTGCATCAGAACGGCCTCTATGGCGGCGGGAAGCGCCTGACGGGAGCAGGCCAGCGCGGCGCAGTCGTTCCGGCGCAGATAGGCCATGGAGGCGACATCCTCCGGTCCGTAGGCCAGCAGGGGCCTGCCGCTGGCAAGGCTCTCGATGATCTTGGTGGAGACGGAATAGCGGACGCGGTCACGGTTCTCTTTGTCAAAGGCCTCCACATGGACAAAGGCATCGGCGCCGTCAAAGGCTGCCTGATATGCTTTCCCGGTGACAAAGCCGTGCATGCGGATCGCCGGGCAGGCCGCCAGACGCTCCAGCAGCTCCGGGTATTTGTGATCAGTATAGATCTCCAGCGTAAAATCGGTCCCTTCCTGCCGGTTCAGCGCGTCCAGCGTCTGCCCAAGCTCCAGCAGGGGCTGGCCGCGGCCGCAGCCGAGGTTCCCCATGTAGGTCAGGCAGCGGTGCAAAGCGTCGCGGCCCGGCTCCGTATAGGGATGAACGGCAAACGGCGGGCAGGTCATCACGTCCGTCACCTCTGCGCCGAAGCTCTCGTGGTATCGCGCCGCAAGCTCGGGACAGATCGTCACGGTCAGGGCAGTCTCCTGCAGCAGGGCCGCGATTTTGCGGCGCAGGCGCTTCTGCCGGAGCTTTGCCCAAAAGGCATTTTGCCCCTGCAGGAAATAGAAATCGTCGCAGATATAGCTCACGATCGGGATATGCCGCTCGCGCGCAAGGGTCAGCGCGATGTCGTACAGCAGCTCCTGCTTGCCGGGCGCGACGAAAAGAACGTCGGGCCTTTCGCGGTCGAGCCATGCCTTCAGGCCGGGATGATCCCAGCGGCTGAGCTGCCAGATGAGATCGCGGGCCAGACGCATGGGCTCGGAGCGGCTGCGGGGCGAACGATAGGTTCGCTCCTCTTTTTCACTGGTGAATTTATCGTGACAGGCCGGATCAGGGCTGATCTCCCCGCCGACGGCATGCCGGTCCCAGATGGAGTGCAGCGCTTCACGATCCGTGAAGCGATAATAGCTGCCGCAGCAGGCCGTATCCGGTACGGCGGGGTAGAGGTAGAGTTGACAAAGCTCCTCCGGGCGGAATGCGGAAAAAAGGGACAGAAACGTCTTGCCCATGTTGTTATAGGTCGTGACCGGGTTGTGGGAGAGCAGAAGTACCTTCATCGTGCCCTCCTGTGCTTCCGCAGCGCATGGCAGGCATAGACTGCAAAAACGGCTGCGGATTTCCAAATTGACAGCTTTTCCACCCTGCGGTAGATCAGCCAGCGGTTTTTGGCGGCATTTCGCTTGTCACTGGAGCGGGAGCCCTTTACCAAACGGTAATCCGCCAGCACCTCCGTGCAGGCGATCGCCCGGTATCCGGCCTTCAGAAGCCCGAGCCAGAATACATAGTCTTCATGATAGTATTCCGTCGGAAAGCGCTGCCCGGCGAGGATCGAACGGCGCAGCAGCACCGTGGAGCAGCTTAAAACACTTTCCCGCAGCATGGCCTCGTAGTCCGTCGACTCCGGAACGAGAAAATCGGACAGGTGTTTGCCGCTCTCGTCTATCAGTGCATAGGAGCAGTAGAGAATATCACCGCGCGATGCAAGAGCAAGCTGCTTTTCCAGCTTGTCTGTATGCCATATATCGTCGCAGTCCAGCAGCGCGATCCATTCGCCCTGCGCCAGAGCAAAGCCGCGGTTGCGCGTCTGCGCCGCGCCCAGGTTCTTTGGATTGCGGAATAGGCGAATCCGGGGATCGGATTTTTCAAAGGCCTCCGCGATCTCCGCCGTTCGGTCGGCAGAGCCGTCGTCAAGGATCAGCAGCTCCCAGCGCGCATAGCTCTGCGCGAGAACGGAGCGAATGGCAGCGCCGATATAGGGTTCTCCGTTAAAGGCAGGCATGATGATTGAAACGAGCGGCAGCGATGTTTCTGTGGCGTGCAATGGGCGTTCCTTCTCTCAGCGTAGCTTCTTTTCCAAAAGCGTTTTGCATTTCTTCCAATCCCGGTAGCCGTCTCCAAGCATATGGATATCGCTACCGAGGTATTTGACATAGCCGTTTTGGATCCATTCCAGATATCGTCTTCGTTTGATCGGCTTCGTCAGGCAGACGGCATTGAGCTGAAGCGGGATGCCCTCCCGGATCAGCCTTTCGATATTTTCCCTCGGGTATCGGTCCGCATGGGCCAGAACGATGCGGACGTCCTGCCGCTCACACAGGGCGAACAGCGTATCCCACAGGGAGGACGGCCACGCGTAAAACGGCATTTCCAGCAGCAGCTCGTTCGTCCCCTCCAGACACAGGCGGGGAAGGTCGTCAAGCCGCTCCATGCCGTCGCAGATCAGGACCTCGGCCCCCAGCAGGATGCGCGGAAGCTCCGGCCTGCGCGGCAGCGCCGCAGCGCAGCGCGCTCTGCGCTCCAGAAAGGCGGCGGCGTTCTCGCGGTGTGGGTAGAAGTGCGGCGTGGCGCAGACGGTCCGGATCCCTGCCTCGGTGGCCATGGCGAGCTGCCGCAGGGACGTCTCCACGCCGTCGCTGCCATGGTCGCAGCGAGGCAGAATATGCGCGTGGTAGTCGAGCGTCAGGTCGATCATGGGGTCACTTTGCGCCATAGGACTCACTGTAGGAATAGCGGTAGCCGTACTTATCGCCGTATTTGTACTTGCTGGCGTATTTCACGGATTTCATGTTCAGACCGTTCAGCACGACGCCGCAGAGATTCCCGCCCGCGCGGCGTACAGCGGCAGTCGCGGCATTCAGCTCGTCTGCAGTCGTATTGCCGGAGCGTGCCACGAGTACGACGCCGTCGACAAAGGTCGAGATGATCTGTGCGTCGGCAACTGTGTTGATCGGGGGCGTGTCGATGATAACGTAGTCGTAGTAGTCCGCGCAGCTCTCTACAAAGCTCTTCATGCGGTCGGAGGACAGCAGCTCGGACGGGTTCGGCGGGATCGTACCGGTGCAGACGATCCAGAGGGGCAGCTCCGTGACCTTTGCCAGCTCGAGCTGCCAGATCTTGGCGAGGTAGTCGCACAGGCCCGTGGAAAGCTCGACCTTCCAGAGGCGGCGCTGCGTCGGCTTGCGCATATCGGCATCGACCAGCAGGACGCGCTTGCCGAGCATGGCATAGCTGATGGCGATATTCGCAGCGGTCAGGCTCTTGCCCTCGGAGGGCTTCGCACTCGTGACGGCGAAGGTCTTGCAGGGCCGCGCCTTGTCCGCCGTCATGCAGAACATCAGGCTGGTGCGCAGCTTGACATAGGCCTCCTTCATGGCGAAGGGGGCGTCGTTATTCAGAAGCCTGCGGCGATTGACCGTGATAGCCTCAGCTGCTGCTTTATTATTACTCTTTTTCATTTTTAGCGGCACCTTCTTCCGTTACGGTCCAGTAAGCGTAGTTGTCATCGGCGGAATTGATGTCCGGGATCTGCCCAAGCACCGTGACGCCGGCCATAGTTTCAATATCCTCCGGCAGATAGATCGTCGTGTCGGCGAGCGTCCGCAGGATCACGATGACGGCGGCCACCATCACACCGATGATCACGCCGATCGCGGTGTCGAAGACGGTGCGCGGGGAGGCCTTGTCCGTCGGTATCTCCGGCTGGTCGACGATCTCGACGCCGCCGGCCTTCGTGATGCGGACGATTTCGGTCGGCGCGACCTTGGCGAAGGCTCCTGCGACTTTGCAGGCAAAGGCCGGGTCCGTCGAGGTGATGACGACCTCGAGCAGCTGGGTATCTGTGATAACAGATACCGAAACCATGCCGCTGAGGCTCTTGCGCGACAGCGATACATCCGGGCCAAGCTCCTGCAGCACGGCGTCGAGGATCGAATTGCTGGCCAGGATCTTGGAATAGGTCGTGGCCAGACTCTCGGCGGCCTGCAGGTCGCCGTTATTGATCGTGCCGGACTGCACACTGTTGTTCGAGCTGTTATACACATAGAAGCTGACGCGGGATTCATAGGTCGGCGTGATCAGGAAGGTCGTGACCAGAAAAACGCAGGCGCCTGCGAGAACGCCGGCAAGCAGCAGCCAGTAGCTCTTGGAGAGCAGCAGCTTCAGAATATCCAGAAGCGTGACCTCGACCTTCCCGCTGCCTGCCTGCGGGGACTGTGTATCGTTCATGTATGTTCCTCCGATCCTCATCGTGTTTTCTCAGCGTGCACCATCGTGGGTAAAAATGAGAAGCGCCGTTTTTACGATACATTGCAGATCGAGCCGGATCGACCGGCGGGCAATGTATTCCATGTCATATACGATCTTTTCCTCGGGTGCGAGCTCGTAGCCGCCGTTGACCTGCGCGTAGCCGGTCAGGCCCGGCGTGACGACCAGCCGGTTGGAAAAGCCGACGATGTACTTTTCAAACTGCTCGTAAAAGTATTTCCGCTCCGGGCGCGGGCCGACAAAGCTCATCTCGCCCTTCAGAATGTTCCAGAGCTGCGGCAGCTCGTCCAGCCGCGTCTTGCGCAGGAGCGCGCCGAAGCGTGTGCAGCGGTCGTCGCTGCGCTCGGCCCATTTTGGCCCGTCCTTTTCCGCATCCGTGCGCATGGAACGGAACTTGCAGATCAAAAAAGGCTTGCCGTCTTTCCCGAGGCGCTCCTGCCGGTAGATCGGCCCGCCCGGAGAATCCAGCGCGATGATCGCGGCGATGATTCCCATGGGGACGGCCAGCACGATCAGCGCGAGCAGTGCAAGGGTAAAATCAAAGCAGCGCTTGAAGACCAGATAGCCCCGGCGCGTCTGTACCTGCGGAAGCGCGATGTATATCGTGCGCGGTTCATCGGCTGCTTCCGCGACCGGCCGGGAAAGTGTTGCCGCCATGCTGCGTCATCTCCATCGTTCTCTTTCTCTCGTTTTCAGCCCCTGTGCGCATTCCGAATAACGGATCGTGCGATCCGTTCCTTGCGAAAGACCCTGCCGCGGCGCTTCCGCAGTTTCGCAGAGTATGCCACTC
>NZ_JBBMFF010000058.1:0-2619 GCF_040096185.1 Faecousia intestinalis
CATGCGCCCTGAAAAGCCTCGCAGAGTTCGCCGCCCGCAGGCGGCGAATCCAATAGGATCCTTTTCTCCGGCGGCGTGTACGTCGGAGAAAATACAAATCAGTCCGTTAGTGTGCGAATCGCCCGCTTTTGGCGGGCGATTCGTGCGCGCAGCGGACTGAAATCTTTTTGTTGGAAAAGCCGAAAGGCTTTTCCAACAGTCGGTTTAAAGGCCCGTCATGGCTTCCAGAACGGCCCATTCTTCCATATCGAGGCCCTTGTTCATGCTGAGCGCCTCGTCGATGTCGATGTCGAAGATCTTGCCCTGATGTACGCCGACGATGCGGTTCGTGCTGCCCGCCGCAAGGATCTCCACGGCGCGATAGCCCATACGCGTTGCCATAACGCGGTCGCGGGCCGTGGGGGAACCACCGCGCTGCACATGGCCGAGGACGGTCACGCGCGGATCGAGCGCGATCTCATCGCGGATGCGGTTGGCGACGTCGAAGGCGCTGCCTGCGCCCTCCGCAACGACGACCATATAGTGCGTGAAGCCGTTCAGACGGGCATTGCGGATCTTTTCGATGATCTCGGTGTCGAAGCTCTCCTTGCTCTCCGGCACGAGGACGGCCGTCGCGCCGACGGCAAGGCCGACATACAGCGCCAGATGACCGGCGTTGCGGCCCATGACTTCCACGACGGAGCAGCGCTCGTGCGATTGCATGGTGTCGCGCAGCTTATCGATGCACTCAATGGCCGTGTTGGCCGCCGTGTCAAAGCCGATGCAGTAATCCGTGCAGGCGATGTCGTTGTCGATCGTGCCGGGGAGGCCGACGACGGAGATGCCGTATTTCGACAGGGCCAGCGCGCCGCGGAACGTGCCGTCGCCGCCGATGGCGACAATGCCGTCCAGCCCGAGGAGCTTGCAGGTGCTGACGGCCTTCTTCTGGCCCTCCTCCGTGCGGAATTCCTCGCTGCGGGCGGTGTAGAGGATCGTGCCGCCGCGGTCGATGATATGTGCCACGCTGCGCTCGTCCAGACGGACAATGTCGCCGTTGATCAGGCCGTTCCAGCCGCGGCGGATGCCTACGACCTCGATGCCGCGGTACACGGCGGCACGGACAACGGAACGAACGGCCGCATTCATACCGGGGGCGTCGCCGCCGCTCGTGAGCACGCCGATGCGCTTCACTGCATTTTTCTTGGTTTCACTCATATGATTACCACCAGTCTGCCGCTGACGCGGCACGAATTATCGACCCTATTTTACCGTATTTTTCAAAAAGCCGCAATAGGGAAATTCTTACGATTGTCCAAAAGCCGGCAAAAAGATCACCCTGTCAGTGAAGCTGCTCCGGCAGGAGCGTCGTATATACGGCGTCGCAGAGGGCGGCCACGGCCTCACGGTCGATGGTGTAGTAAATGCGGCTCTCGCCCTTGCGGGCGCGGACGAGGCCTGCTTCAAGCAGCAGGCTCATGTGGCGCGAGATGGTAGCGGTCGTCAGTCCCATTTCCCGGGAAAGCTGCTGGCAGTAGGACGGCTGACGCGCGCAGCGGCGCAGCAGCTCGAACTTGCTCCGGTCCGCGACGAGTTTGAGCAGACTGCAGATGCCGTCATCCGTCATCTGCAGGCGGTCGACGCGGAAGTTCTCGTGCAGCAGCACGCCGAGGTAGACCTGACGGCAGTCACTGCACGCCAGCTCGTCATAGGTATAGATCATGTCGCCGCCTGCCACGAGGCTGAGGTTGATATAAGTGTCCATTTCGGCCAGCTGCATGCTCTGGTTCGTAAATCGCTCCAGCAGCTCCGAAAAGGCGTGTTTCGCAAAATACTGCTCCCAGTGGTCGTAGACCGGCTGCAGCTGCGGCAGGATCCGCGGCAGAATATCCTGCACCCGCTGCGCGGCAGGGCGCAGAAGGGCGGAAAGCTCGTCAAACATCGCAGAATAGTTCGTCAGCAGCTTATAAAGCCGCCAGCGGTACTGCTCCTCGATCATCAGACCGTCCAGCTGTTCGGACAGCGGCGGGATCGGCTGCCCCGGCTCCGCCGCATAGAAGGTGATGCCGCCGGAATTGATGTCCCGCAGGAGATAGGAGCCGTTCAGCCGCTCCTCGGCGGACTGCCGGGTGCGCTGCAGCGACTGCTCCAGATCGGTCGTGCGGATATCGAGGAAGCTGAAGATCATCAGCTTGGCAAGGCAGGTATTCTGCCACTTGCTCTCCGTCTCCCACTTGCGGAAGAACGTCTCCAGAGCCGGGCCGTCCTCCAGTCCGGTGCAGGCTGCCTCTGCCACCTTCGCGGCAAGCGCGCAGCTCTGCTCGATCTGCTCCCGCTCCGTGCGGGTGAGCTTGGAACCGAATTTCTGGAGCAGATCCCGCTTGCGCCCCTCGACGGACAGGCCGTTTACATGCTGATACAGGGCCTCGACGGTCTCATACAGCACTACAGGGGAGCGTAAAACGATCTGCTTCATGATGCATTCTCCTTTCACACTTTTCTTCCCTCCGAAACTTTCTGCTTGGCAGTTATTTCGGTAAGCATAGAGCCCCCGGCAATGCCGGGTCAGCTTGTCAAAAAAGTCCCTTCGGGATTTTTGCCAAGCTGCTTTCAGAATTGCAAAATAAATTCTTGTAGTATTAT
>NZ_JBBMFF010000059.1:0-6346 GCF_040096185.1 Faecousia intestinalis
AAGTGTGAAAGGAAACCGTCAGGGTGTCCTTTCGCGTTCCATAACCCGCCGCAGCGGCAGAATTGCAAAATCATGCTTCAAAATTTATTTTGCAATTCCAGAAGCAGCTTGGCGAAAAAGCCCTGGAGGGACTTTTTTGACAAGCTGAATATAGGTAGGGGAACTGGTATGGAAACGACAAAGACATTTCAGGAGCTCGGTGTCAGCGAGGAGATCCTCCGTGCGCTGGAAAAGAAGGGCGTCGCAATGCCGACGCGCGTGCAGGAGGAGGCCATCCCGCCGCTGCTGGCGTGGCGCGACGTCATCGCCAAGGCGCCGACGGGAACGGGCAAGACGTTTGCCTTTGGCATCCCGATGATCGAGCATATCGATCCGCAGTCCGACGATCTGCAGGGCCTGATCCTGGCCCCGACGCGCGAGCTGGCCATCCAGATCGCCGACGAGCTGCGCGGCTTGCTCACATTTTATAAGGATATCCGTGTGACGGTCGTCTATGGCGGCCAGCGGCTTGAGCCGCAGATCCGCAGCCTGCAGCAGCATCCGCAGATCGTCGTGGCGACGCCCGGTCGTCTCATGGACCACTATAACCGCAAGAACCTGCGCCTCGACCGCATCAAGACCGTCATTCTCGACGAGGCGGACCGCATGCTGGACATGGGCTTCTTCGACGATGTGACAAAAATTCTCGACCGCATCAAGAATCGCACGAACCTCGGCCTGTTCTCCGCGACGATCTCGCAGGAGGTCATGACCGTCAGCTGGATGTACCAGCGCGACGAGGTGGAGATCACCGTCGCCCCGACGGAGGAGAGCAAGCCTGATATCGACCAGTATTCCATCACGGTCCCGCGGCTGGAGAAGGAGGAGGCCATGCTGCGCATCCTGCGCTCCGGCGCCTTTGAGCGCGTGATCGTGTTCTGCAACACGAAGGTCATGTGCCAGCGCCTGAGCGACGACCTGCGCCGCGCGGGCATCCGCGCCGACTGCCTGCATGGCGACATCAAGCAGGCCACGCGCGAAAAGACCATGGCCGATTTCCGCCATGGCAAGCTCCCGGTCCTCATCGCGACGGACGTTGCCTCCCGCGGCATCGACGTGGACGACGTCGACGGCGTCATCAACTACGACGTCCCCGAGGAGAACGAATACTATATCCACCGCATCGGCCGCACGGGCCGCGCCCGGAAAAAGGGCATCTCCTTCACGCTGCTCGGCTCGTTCCCGGAGAAGGCCAAGCTGGACGAGATCGCAAAATTTGCGGGCTTCCGCATCGTTCCGATGATCTTTGACGAATACGGCTGTCTGGTGCCCGCACCTGCAGAGGAAAAGCACCCGACATCCCGCAGGCGATTCTGATGCGCCCGGCGGAGGAGGGCCTGCTCCTGCTGTGCTGTGCGCTCGGCACGCAGGATGTGCCGCTGACCCCGGCGCAGTACCGCACGCTTGCCCGGCGCGTCCGGCAGACCTGTCAGGCCGGAGACGGCGAGGTGACGCCTGCCTATCTCCGGGCGCTCGGCTATCCGGAGGCGGCCGCCCTGCAGATCACGGCGCTGCTCGACCGGACGGACACGCTGCACCGCTATCTCGAGGCCGCTGCCGCACAGGGCATCACGGTCCTGACGCGCCTTTCGGACGGCTTCCCGGCGCGCCTGCGCCGCATGGGCGAGACGGAGTGCCCGCCCGCCCTGTTCTGCCGCGGCGACACGGCCCTGCTCGGCACGCGCTGCGTTGCGCTCGTCGGCTCGCGGCAGCTCCGGCCGGATAACCGCCGCTTTGCCGTGCAGGCCGGAAAGCTCGCTGCGGCCGAGGGCTTTACGCTCGTCTCCGGCGGGGCTGCCGGTGCGGACACCGCCGCGCAGGAGGCCTGCCTTGCAGCGGGCGGCCGGGTGATCTGCTTTGTGCCGGACAGTCTGCTGGACCATCCCGCGCGGCAAAACGTGCTGTATTGCAGCGCGGGCGGCTATGAGCTGCCGTTTTCCACGCCGCGCGCCCTGGCCCGCAACTGCCTCATCCACGCCATGGGCGAAAAGACCCTTGTGGCCCAGTGCGCCGAGGGAACGGGCGGGACCTGGTCCGGTTCGCAGTGGAACCTGCGCCGCGGCATGTCGGAGCTTTACGTCTTTGACGACGGATCGGCGGCAAGCGCGGCACTGCAGTCCTGCGGAGCGGAGAGGTTGCCGGATATTCCGGCGTCTCTCGCCCTGTTACGGCCCTTCCAATTGTCCATTTTCGATGGGAAATCGGACGAAAAGCGGAAAAAGTAAATTTTCAGTTGATTTTGACAAAGCAATCGTGTATAATCTCCGTACGACACCGAAGATCATGGATCTGACCTGACGTATGGAGGTTATTTTTATGTGTGGAATTGTTGGTTATGCTGGTTCGAAGCAGGCAGCTCCCATTTTGCTGGACGGCCTTTCCCGTCTGGAGTATCGCGGCTATGATTCCGCTGGACTGTGTGTTTTTTCGGAAGGGGAGCTGAAGCTCGCCAAGTCCAAGGGCCGTCTGGCCGTCCTGCGCACAAAGACGGAAAACGGCGCGACGCTCCCCGGCTATCTCGGCATCGGCCATACCCGCTGGGCGACGCACGGCGCACCCTCGGACGAGAATGCGCATCCGCAGCTGTCCACAAACGGCAGCATCTGCATCGTGCACAACGGCATCATTGAGAATTTCCTGCCGCTGAAGGAGTTCTTGCTGAAGCAGGGCAAGACGTTCCGCTCCGAGACGGACACGGAGGTCATCGCCAATCTGCTGGAATACTATTATGAACAGGAAAACGACCTGATGAAGGCCGTCCGCCTGACGCTCGGCCGGATCGAGGGCAGCTATGCGCTCGGCATCCTCTGCGCCGACCGGCCGGATTCCATGATCGCCGTCAAGAAGGACAGTCCGCTGATCTTCGGCTTCGGCGAGGGAGAGAACTTCATTGCCTCGGATGTCCCGGCCATTCTGCCGTATACGCGCAGCGTCGTGTATCTCAACGACGGCGATATGGTCGTGTTCACGAAGAATGCCGCGCAGTTCTATGACGCAAACGGTACGCCCGTGCGCAAGGCCCCTGAGCACATCGAGTGGGAGATGTCCGCTGCGCAGAAGGGCGGCTATCCGCACTTCATGCTCAAGGAAATTTACGACCAGCCCAAGGCCCTGCGCGACACGATCAATCCCCGTATCCGTGACGGCCGCGTTGTGCTGGATGACGTAAAGCTCGATGAGGGCTATCTGCGCGGTCTGCGCCGCATCTATATGGTTGCCTGCGGCTCGGCGTCCTATGTCGGCAATCATGCCAAGTATATTCTCGAGCGCACGACGCGCATCCAGGTCGAGCCGGTGCTCGCCTCGGAGTTCCGCTATTCCGAGCCGGTGCTCGGCGACGATACGCTCGTTATCATCATCAGCCAGTCCGGCGAAACGGCCGACACACTGGCCGCCCTGCGTGAGGCCAACGCCCGCGGTGCGCGGACGCTCGCCATTGTCAACGTGGTCGGCAGCGCCATTTCCAAGGCGGCGCACGACGTCATCTACACCTGTGCCGGCCCTGAGATCGCCGTTGCCACGACGAAGGCCTATTCCACGCAGCTGGCCGTCATCTACCTGCTGGCCATGTATATCGGCGAAAAGCTCGGCACGCTTGCGCCGGAGTGCTATGCCGCCATGCTCGAGGGCCTGCAGCGCCTGCCGGACCAGGTGGCGCAGATCCTTGTGCCGGAGAATCTGGCAAAGATCGAGGAGGCTGCGGAGGCCTTCAGCCGCAACCACGACGTGTTTTTCATCGGCCGCAACCTCGACAGCGCGACCTGCCTCGAGGGCAGCCTGAAGCTCAAGGAGATCGCCTATGTCCATTCCGAGGCCTATCCTGCAGGTGAGCTGAAGCACGGCCCTATCTCCCTCATCGAGGAGGAGACGCTTGTTGTGGCCCTTGCCACAGTCGAGAAGCTCTTTGATAAGACCATGGCCAATGTCCGCGAGGTCAAGGCGCGCGGCGCGCACGTCCTCGGCGTGACGACGGAGGACTTTGCCGGGGAAATCACAAAGTATGTCGACCGCAGCCTCATCGTGCCGAAAACGCACCCGCTGCTGCAGCCGAGCCTGACGGTCATCCCGCTGCAGGCCTTTGCCTACTATATCGCACTGGCCCGCGGCTGCGATGTCGATATGCCGCGCAATCTGGCCAAGTCCGTTACGGTCGAATAATTCAAAATTTTAGATTTCTGCGGAGGCTGCCATATGGCGGCCTCCGCCTTCGTTTGCAGTCTGTTGTGCGCACGAACTGCCCGCCAAGGGCGGACAATTCGCACACTGGCCGACTGAGCGGTATTTTCTCCGACGTATGCGCTGCCGGAGAAAATGATCTCACCTTCTTCGCCGACTTCGGGCGGCGAACGCTGCGAGGCTTTTTCCTGCATTGCGGAGCGGAGCAGAGAGGCCGCTGCTTGTTATTTTGCGGGATCTATGGTAAAATATCTTTATCCTATCCCAAAATTCTATGAAAGTGGTGAAACTATGTTGGACTTTCGCCCCATCTGCCTGGAGGACCGCGCATGGATCGAACCCGTGATGCAGGCTGCGGCTGGGCATGGCAGCGAGTTTTCCTTTGTGAATCTCTACCTGTGGGGGGACCAGCGCGTAGCGTCGGTGGACGGCACGCCCGTGTTCCTCAGCAATTTTTCCGGGAGCCTGACGTACCCGTGGCCCGTGGGCTGCCGGGATCTGCCGGGCACACTGGAGCTGCTGCGGCAGGACGCGCGGGAGCGCGGCATCCCGCTGCGCCTGTTCGGCCTGCTGCCCGAGGAGCGCGACCGGCTCGAGGCGCTGTGTCCCGGCCGCTTTCGCTTCCACAGCGTGCGCGACAGCGCGGACTATGTCTACGAGACGGAGCAGCTTGCCCAGCTGCACGGCAAGAAGCTGCAGGCCAAGCGTAACCACTGCAACCGCTTTGAGGCGGCCTACCCGGATTATCGCGTCCTGCCGCTGACTGCGGACCAGCTGCCGCGCTGCCGCGCCTTTACGGACGAGTGGTATCGCCTGCATTTTCTGGAGAACGACCCCGCGGACTACGCGTTGGAGCAGCGTGCCATCGGGCTGGCATTCGACCATTTCGATGCGCTCGGCATGACGGGTCTTGTGCTGGAGGTCGAGGACGAGGTCGTTGCCTTCGCCATGGGCAACCCCATCCGGCCGGATATGTTTGACGTGAACTTTGAAAAGGCCCGTGCCGATATGAACGGGCCGTATCCGATGATCAACCGCGAATTTGCCCGCCGGATCGCAGAGACGCCCTACCGCTTTCTGAACCGCGAGGACGACATGGGCCTCGAGGGCCTGCGCCGCGCGAAGGAAAGCTATATCCCGGACCTCCTGCTGGAGAAGCTGCTGGCAGAGGAGCTGCCCGCATGAGGGCGGCGCGACGCGACCTGCCCGCCCTGACGCGGCTGTGGCAGGCCTGCTTCGGCGATACCGAGGCGGAGGTGCGCGCGTTCTGGCAGGCGCTGTTCGACTGCACGCCCGTCTATCTGCGCCGCGCGCCGGACGGCAGCCCCGCTGCCATGCTGTGCGCACTCCCGGCGGAGCTGGTCGGCGACGACGGAGATGCTGTCCCTGCTGCCTATCTCTACGCCGTCTGCACGGCCCCGGCCCTGCGCGGGCGCGGCCACTGCCGCCTGCTCCTGCAGGAGGCGGAGCAGGACCTCAAAAGGCAGGGCATCCGCGCGGCCGTGCTCGTCCCGGCGGAGGAGAGCCTGTTCGGGTTCTATACCCGCTTCGGCTACCGGACCGTGTTCACCTGCCGGACTGAGACGGTCCCGGCGGCGCGCGGCGACTGCAGCATTACGCCGCTCACGCCGGATGGCTGGCAGAGCCTGCGCGAGCTGCAGCTCTATGACAGCCATCTGTCCTATCCGCCGGAGCTGCTGCGCTGGCAGGAAACGATCTCCCGCAGCAGCGGGGCTGGCCTTTACCGCATCGAGACGGGCGATGCCGTCTGCTGCGCCGCGGCGGAGCGGGACGGCGAAACGCTGCTCGTGCGCGAGCTGCTGCCGGACTGCCCGGAGGCCGCCGCCGCGCTGGCGGACAAGCTCGGATGCCGGGAGGCGTCCTTCCGCACGGCTGGCGGCACGCAGCCCTTTGGTATGGCTAAATCACTGGATGGGACGCCGCTCCCGCAGCGGGCCTACCTCGGCCCGGCGTTTGAGTAAGGCGGAACATGTACCGGCCCCCAAATTTGACGGTAGCGGCGGTCAGTGACCGCCATGCAGACTGGCAATATTTGCTGCAAATGTTCTGTGGCGCGAGGCCACCGGATTTGTCATTGCGAGGAGGCCGGAGGCCGACGTGGCAATCTCGG
>NZ_JBBMFF010000060.1:0-13555 GCF_040096185.1 Faecousia intestinalis
TAGTTCTTGACCAGTTCCTTCTGCGTGTCGGTCAGGGCGTCATAGGCGGCGCGGGCAGCCTTGATCGCGTCGCCGCTCTCAAGCGTGACCTCGCCGATGGCGTCGATCAGGTCATCCACAGCCTTTGCGGCAGCGGCGTCGACCAGGGCGGTGTAAGCTTCCTCTGCCGCAGTCAGCTTCTCGTAGTTGTCGACAAGCACCTTCTTGGCCTCGGGCAGCTTGTCATAGGCGGTGCGGGCAGCGTCGATGGCGTCGCCGCTGTCGAGCGTTACCTCGCCGATGGCGTCGATGAGCTCCTTGACCGCAACGACAGCGGGGTCGTCCGGGGCCTTGAGCACGTGGATCGTCAGCATGGCCTTCGTGGCGGTGCCTTCGACCTCGCCCTCGAAGTTCACGTCGCCGACATTGGCCAGCTCGGCAGCCGTGATGGCGGGCCAGGTGACCTTGACGGTCTGGTTGTCGAACGCGCCGTTGTTGTAGCCGACCTTCACGGTCTTCGGCAGCGCCGGGACGATACCCTGCGTCGTCGTGACCTCAACGGGCTCGACGCTCGTGATGGTGGCCTTGTCCATGTCGCTGCGGACATAGATCGTGCAGGTGGTCATCTTGCCGGTGGAGTTGTTCACGCCGCGGAGCTTGACCTCGCCGTCGGTGGCGATCATGTCAGCCGTCAGGGTCTCCCAGGTAACGGGGACGCTGATGAGCGCGCCGTCGGAGGTGACTGCCGTGACGTTGGAGGGCAGCGTGGGCATGACGCCGGGCTTCGTGGCGAGGAAGACCTCGTTCAGGGAAGCGACGTCAACGGAGGAATAGACCTTGAAACGGTAGATGCCGTTTGCTTGCGCGCCGGAACGGACGGTCACATACAGGCGCAGGCGGGTGGTGGTAACGCGGTCGAATTCAATGCGGTTGTACTTGTTCTTTGCAATGCTGCTCTCGAACGGGGTGGTGATGTTGACATCCTGCCAGGTACCGCTGGCATCGAGGTACTGCATGCGCAGCTTGGACGGGACCTGCGTTCCGCCGCCGTCGTCATACCAATAGATGTCCGCGCCGCCGACGGTCACGGCCTCATCCCAGGTATAGCCGACATAGTGCTCGGAGCCGTCGCTCTGAGGCCAGTTGCCCCAGCCCTTGCCGGCGCCCACGTTGGAGCTGGTCGGCTCGAAGCTCGGGTTGTTGATGCCGTTCAGGTTCTCCCAGCTGGAGGTGTAGTCACTTTCGACGGAAGCGGCGTCCGGAGCGACGTCCTCACCGAGGCCGCCCGCAGCGCCCTTCTTCAGGGTGACGGTCAGCTCGGCAGTCGCGCTCAGCTCGCCGTCACTGACGGTGAAGCGAACGGTGTACTCGCCTTCCACGGAGCCGGAGATGGTCGTGGTGGGCTTGTTGGCGCTGCTCAGGATAACCTCGGCGCCCTCCGGAGCGGAGACAAGCTTCCAGGCGTAGCTCATGTCCTTGTCGTAGGGCATGCCGTCGTCGGTGCAGGTCGCCTTCAGGGTAGTGTAGAGGTTGCCGGTCATGGAGGTGTCTTCCGCGAGCTTGACGGACGGAGCCGTGTTCTGCGCGGGATGATCGCGGTCGCCGCCCTCGTTGAAGAGCTGGATCTCGGTCACGGCAGTGAAGCCCTTGTCCTTGTTGGTGAAGGTGAAGCGGAACTGATCCGTCTCGACCGGTGCGAAGTACACGGCGTTGTAGTTCGCGCGCGGAGCGGACGGGGTGCGGGTCTGCTGCCGGACGGACTGCCAGGCCTCGCCGTCCCAGTACTCGACTGCGAACTTGGAGGGCTCGGAGTAGCCGTTCGTCTGGCGGTCGTTGTAGAAGTACAGCGTCGCCATGTCCACGGTCTGCTTGGAGGAGAGCTTCAGCGTCAGGCTGTCGCGCTCATTCACGCTGCCGTAGTTGCCCCAGAACGGCATATCGACGGTCGTGCCGTCCACAACAGCCTGCGGATCGGGCACAGTCTCGTTGACTGCCTTGGAGGTGGTGTCGCTGCCGTCGGCGCGGTGCTTTTCTGCCCAAGACGCGGCGCGGGCCTTGTCCGGGGTGAAGGTGGCGGTGACCTCCGCGCCCTCGGCGAGGTTCGTCATGCCGTGCACGCCGGACTTCTCCAGCATGTTGAGGACCTTCTCCTCGGTGATGGCGGTGTTCATCGCGGTGGGGATGGCAGCGCCGCCGTTATTGGTGACGATCTCGACAGCGCCGTCGGGGAAGGAGATTTCCTTCGTGGCGGAGTCATAGACGACATGGGCCAGATCCTTCAGGGTGAAGGCCAGCGTGCCGTCGATGTACAGGGAGTAGCCCTCGGGGCACTCGTTGTACCAGGTCTTGCCGTCGTCCGGCTTA
The DNA here is from genome assembly GCF_040096185.1 of Faecousia intestinalis. NCBI lineage: Bacteria > Bacillati > Bacillota > Clostridia > Eubacteriales > Oscillospiraceae > Faecousia > Faecousia intestinalis. Next base: position 2,344 of record NZ_JBBMFF010000060.1, read on the forward strand.
TCCCACACGACCGTCAGGTCATGACCATGATAGCGGACGTTGTTGACCATGAAGTGGTCATAGGAGAAGTCGATCGGGCTCAGCTCGATCTTCTCATCGGCACGCGGCTGGATACCGGCCATGTCCTCGATGAAGAGGTAGGTGTAGTTGCCGAGGATGTTGTGGTAGATCCAGGAACGATAGTAGTTCTCATAGGTTCTGCCGTCGATGTTGTGGAACTCGTTGTTGTTCGGATAGCGGATGTCGCCTGCATCGGGGTAGACGTTCCATGCCATCCACTCGGCCATCATGGCGAGCATGTCGTCGGTGATGTAGGTCTGCTCCTTGTCATAGGTACGCAGAGCGGACTCATACAGACGGAGCTGCACGGTGAAGTTGATGTTCGAGAAGTTGTTCGAACCGCTGACCTCCTGGTTGTGGACCTGGTTGGCGGTGTAGAACGGGAAGATCGGGAACTCCTTGCCGTTGGAGAAGGCCTTGAGGGCTTCCTTGTACTTCGTGACGGAAGCGGCATCGTCGGGGACGAGGCCCACGGCAAAGTAGTTGTAGTTGTTGGACTCGGTGTACTTGACGAGGTTGGGCTGGTTAGCGTTATGCTGTGTGCCGGTCGGACGGACGGCATAGGTCTCGAACTTCTGGCACTCCTCGCACCACATGAGCTCGAGGACGTCGGCCTTGATCTTGTCGGCCAGATCGCGGTAATACTTGGCCTGCTCGGTGTTGCCCAGCTGCTCATAGAGCTTCGCGGCGGCGTCGGCAGCGGCCCAGACGTAGGCGTTTTCGCCGTGTGCCTTCCAGGTGCCGGTGCCGGGAGCATGCATGGAGATGGTATCGGCGTCGTTGCCGGTCATGTAGTTGTTGCGGTAAGCGATGAGGTCGCGGCCCTCGATGTGATTGCCGTAGTGGTCGAGCTGACCGGTGGCGTCATGGCCGAAGTAGTACGCGAGGTTCTCCGCGAGCTCCGCGCCGCCGCCGATGACGTTGAACGCCTCATAGCCGGCCTCAGCCAGATACTGACCATAGTGGTTGTTCCAGTTGTTGCGGTTGCCGGGGTTATCGAGGAAGGCGCTGCTCTGGGAGGAGTTGCCCGCAGACAGCAGCTGGCCATAGGCCAGATACGGAGAGCGGAGCCACTTCGTATCCTGCAGGTGCATCGGCTGCGTCAGGATAATCGCGTTGTTGTAGCCGAGGACGCCCTCGATGGTGACGGGGTACTGATAGTCATAGCCGGGGATGTTGGCATCGAGCGAGTTGAAGCGCTCCAGCCACCAGCGATAATCGATCGCCTTCTGGACGGCCTTCTTCGGCACGTCGATGTAGGGCAGGTTCTCCGCCCAGTAGAGGTTGTATTCCGCCTTCTGCGCGCGGACGGCCTCAAGGTTTCCGAGGCCTGCGAAGCGGAGGTACTGCTCGGTGGACTCCGGGATCTCTTCCGTCGTAAAGGCGATAACGACCTTCAGCTCCACACTGCCGCCCGCGGGGACGGTGACGTCGCGGGACAGCCAGCAATAGTCGTCGGACGAAGCAGCCTCGAAACCGTCGCCGGTCATGCGGGCATAGATGGTGGTAAGGCCTGCAGGGGAAGAGCAGGTGCCGGTCAGCTCTGTCTGCTCTGCACCATTGACCGTGACCTTGCCGGGCTCCGTCGCAAAGATGGAGTCCGCTGCCACCGTAATTGCCTGATCCTCTGCGGATTTGTTGGTCAGCGTCATCGTCGTGACGGCGACGTTCTCCTGATGGATGAACTTCACGACATCCAGCGTCAGGTTGCTGCCGACAGAGTAGGTGCTAGACCAGTTACTCGGCGCATTAACGCGCTTGCTGGTGTCTTCCTTCGTGGTCAGGCTGCCGTCGGCGTTCGAGAAGAGAACGCGGACCAGATCGCCCCGGCCAAGCGGCTGATGATAGGCGGTGTTGCCGCCGAAGCCGATGACGGACGGGCTGCTCGTGTACATATACAGCGCGCGGCCGCGGGTCAGGAAGGTGTTTCCGTCGGCGTTGCCGTTCGAACCGGCGTTGCCGTTGCAGACGCCCTCACGGGCGAGGATGCGGTCCATATAGAAGGAGTCGCCGCCATTGGCAAGATCCTGCTTATAGATCGCCATCATGATGTCCTTTTCGGAATAGGACACACCGAGCTTCGACAGGTCATAGACCTCGTCGAGAAGCTCTGTGTTCTTGAATGTGGGGTAGCCGATGTCCAGCGCTGCGAGGGCCTCTGCGGCGGATGCCTTCAGAACGCCAGCCGGGAGCAGCGAGAGTACAACAGCCAGCACAAGCAGTGCAGAAAGCAGCTGTTTCACATGCTTCATGGTTTATTGTTCCTCCCAAGTTCGATTTTCGAGCATATTGTTTGTCTGGGTCCAATTGCCAGGAAATGCTGGGGGGCTCCCCATGCGGCTTCGGCCGCATGGGGAGCAGGGGGAAAGATCAGGCGTTCAGGTACCGGGCAAGGATCACGGCGATCTGTGCACGGGTCGCGGTGTCCTGCGGGAGCAGCTTGCCGTCAGAGCCGTTGATGAGGCCTCTGGCGACCGCCCAGTTCATGGCCTCCAGCGCGTAGCCGGAGATGTCCTTTGCGTCGGGGAAGCTCGTGAGCTTGCCGTCCTCGGTGTTCTCCTCGTGCGCATAGCGGTAGAGGATGACGGCGATCTGCTCGCGGGTGATCGGATCGTTCGGGGCGAACGTCGTTTCGTTCACGCCCTTAACGATGCCGTTCTCGGCGGCCCAGACAATGGCCTTTGTGTACCACTGGCCGTCGGCGACATCCGCGAACGGGATGGCGGCGCTGGTCTCGGGCTCACCGGCGATGCGGTAGAGGATCGTGACGAGCTGGGCGCGCGTCAGGCTGCCTTCGACATCGAACGTGTCGGCGGCAACGCCGTTCATGTAGCCGTTTCTCACCATGAAGTCGATGCCGTCATGATACCAGACGTTCTCCTCGACATCCGTGAACGCTGCGCTCGGGCAGACGGCGTTGTTCAGGGCCTCGCGGGCGGCAGCCAGAGCGGCGTCGACCTCAGCGGGCGTCTTTGCGGCCTCGATGGCGGCAGCGGCGTCGGCAAGAGCCTTGTCATACGCTTCCTTCGCGTGGCCGGTCAGGCCCTCGCCGTTCTGCTGGAGCTGAGCCAGCTCGTAAGCGGCGGCATACTTGGCAGCGGCCAGAGCGGCCTCCTCGGCCTTTCTCTGGGCCTCTTCGGCGGCCTTGCGCTCAGCCTCGGCGCGCTCGGCCTCGGCCTGTGCCTTGGCGAGGTACTCGACGAGCTCGGCCTTGATGCGGACGATCTCTTCATAGGCCTCAGCCATCTTCTTTGCATACTCGGCAGCCTGCGCAGCGGATGCGGCGGCTTCCTTGTTGGACTGCTCGGCAGCCTGCATAGCCAGCTCCGCGGCGGACTTGGCGTCCTCGGCGGACTTGCGGGCATCCTCGGCGGCCTTCTGGGCAGCCTTGGCTTCCTCAGCGGCCTTCTCGGCGGCTTCGCGGTCCTCAGCGGTGGAGGCGGCGGCCTCCTCAGCCTTCTTCTGGGCCTCTTCGGCCTTCTTCTCAGCTTCCTCGGCAGCCTTCTCGGCATCCTCGGCAGCCTTCTGCGCCTTCTGGGCCTTCAGCATGGCCTCGGCGGCGTCGGCAGCAGACTTCGCAGCCGCTTCGGCGGAAGCAGCGGCCTTTCCGGCCTCCTCAGCGGACTTGGCAGCCTTCTCGGCGGCCTTTGCGGCAGCCTCGGCGGCCAGCGCGTTGTTCGCGGCAGCGGCGGCAGCAGCGTCCTCGGCAGCCTTCTGGGCAGCCTCGGCACCGGCCTGTGCTTCTTCGGCAGCAGCCTGGGCAGCCTCAGCCTTGGCCTGTGCCTCTTCGGCGGCAGCCTGCGCCTTCTTGGCAGCCTCGCTGTTTTCGCCGGAAGCCTGTGCGGCCTCCTCGGCGGCCTTCTGCGCAGCCTCGGCGGCAGCCTTCGCGGCCTCGGCCTTCTCCTGCGCAGCCTTGGCGTTCTCGAATGCCTTGCGGGCATCCTCGGCGGCCTTCTGCGCAGCCTCGACAGCCGTCAGCAGATCGGTGTAATCCTTCTCGGCCTTGACGAGCTTGTCGTAGTTGCTGACCTCGGGCTGCAGGCGCGTGGGCAGCGCGTCATAGGCAGCGCGCGCGGCCTCGATGGCGTCCTTGCTGTTCTCGTCAACTTCGCCGATCGCGTCGATCAGATCCTCGACTTCCTTCACAGCGGCGGCGTCAGCCAGCGCAGCGTAGGTCTCCTCGGCCTTGGTCAGGGTCTCATAGTTCGGAACGAGCTTCTTCTGCTCGTCGGTCAGCTTGTCATACGCAGCGCGGGCAGCCTCGATGGCGTCCTTGCTGTCGAGCGTGACTTCGCCGATGGCATCAATGCGGGCGATGACGACCTTCACCGCAGTCAGGATGCCGTCGGACTTCGCCAGCTTGCCATAGACCTTCCACTCCATGATGCCGACACCGTTATAGTCGTTGGCCTGCTTGTTCAGCTTCACACGGAGGGCGGTGGTGGTAAAGGGATCAAACGTGGTCTTGTTGAACTTGTCCATCTCGCGGCCGAGACCCTCGGCGTTGGGGACGGACTTCCAGTTGCCTTCCGCATCGAGGTACTCGAATTCCACGGACTTCGGCACAAGGATGCCGCCGCTGGTGTACTCGCCCTCCGTGCCGTCGTACCACAGGTACAGGTCGGTGGAATCGATGATCACGTCTGCAGCCCAGGTGTAGGTAACGGTCTCATAAGCAGAGGTGTTGCCCCAGGTGCCGTAGCGCGGCTTGGAAGGATCATAGGAATTGGAACGGACGATGCCGTCGTTCACGGCGGACACGGACTCCCAGCTGGAGCAGAAGCTCGTGGTAACGGAAGCGGAGTAGGCGAGGTTGCCGTCCGCGCTTTCGAGACCGGCGATGGTCTCATTCAGCTCCGCCGCTGCGGCATCAACCTGCTCCTGCGTGGCGGCCGTATCGCTCAGAACGGCCTGTGCCTTCGCAATGGCCAGATCCAGCAGATACTTGCTGCCTTCGACAAAGAGGTTCGTGTTGATGCCCTTCGCAGTTGCGATGGCGTTCTTCAGTGCGGAGCGATCGACGAACTCACCGTAGCCGTAGACCTTCCACTCGATAACGCCGATACCCAGCGTCTTCGGGTTCATGGTCATGCGGAGCTTCGTGGTGGTGATGGGATCAAAGCTCGTGGTGTTGTACTGGTTGAGCGTAACACCAAGGCCGCTGACGTTCGGGACCTCGTGCCACTGACCGTCCTCTGCCAGATACTCCAGCTTCGCATCCTTCGGCGCAAAGTTGCCGTCGGTGAAGTAGTAGGCATCCGCGCCGTCGATGGTGACGGGCACATCCCAGGTGTACATGACCCATGCTGCGTCGCCATGCGCGCCCTGCCAGTTGTGCCAGACACCGTGGCTCGTATCATGGGAGCTGCTCGGGTCGAAGCCGTCGTTCAGGCCGGCAACGCCGCCGAGATCGGACGGAGTGTTGATGATGGCGGTCGGAGTTGCGAACAGAGCAACGTTCTTGCGGTCGCCCTTCACGACGATGACCTTGACGGCCACGCGGGTCGTCTGGGTACGGAGCGTGCCGTAGGCCTCGAACTCACCGGCCTGTGCATACTTGTCTTCGGAGATCTCGTCCCAATCGACTGCGCCGCCGGAGTAGGTGCCGTCGTCACGGACAGCGACCACGCCGTTCGGCAGCGTCGGGGCGACGCCGACCTGCGTGATGACGGTCTTCACGCGCTGGATGCCGTCGGCAGCATCCGTCATGGTGACGGTGACTTCCGTGGAGGAGGTCTTGTCCTCGTCGGTGACAGTCAGGCGGACAACATACTCGCCGCCCTTGTCGACGCGGAGCTTGGCTTCCTTCTCGTTCGGATTGCCGATCATGGCATTGCCGCCCTCGGGCTGACTGACCAGCTCCCAGCGGAAGCGCGGGACGCCCTGATACAGCGGGTCGACCGTGGCTTCGGCCTTGAGATCGGCAACGGTCGGATTGCCGACAACGGGCGTGCCGGTCGCGGAATCGATCGTCGGGGCCAGACGCTCGGGCGCTTCGCCGACAACGAGAGTCTTTTCGACCTTCGTGGACTTCTCACCGTCGCTGACGGTCAGGGAGATGACATACTCGCCCGCCTCGCTGACGTTGAACTGCGTTGTCGGAGCGGCGTCGCTGCTCAGGAACGCGCTTGCGCCCTCGCCTGCGAGGCTCTCAAAGGCCCACAGATAGGTCAGGCTGTCGCCGGGATAGCCGTCGTCGGAGGCAACGGCCGTCAGGGTGTAGGTCACGATGGCCTGCAGATTGTCGCTGGAGACCTTAATAGCGGCCTGCGGAGCGGCATTCTCGCCGTTCGGATCGGCCGTGATGGTCACGACATTGGTCTCACCGGCGGGCATGGTGATGGTCGCGTTGGCCTCATTGTTCTTCACATAGACCTGGCTGACCTTTTCGCCGTTGACGTTGATGGCATAGAAGCCGTCCTTCAGGCCGGCGCCGCTCAGAGCGATGTGGGAAACATGGCTTGCAGCGGTGTAGCCCTTGACGTTCAGCTCGATGGAGCTGCCGTCCATAGCGAACTTTGCGCTGGTGATGGTGTCCTGCGTCGTTTCGACGTAGATCTTCTGGTCGAGGATGTTGACGCGCTTGCCGAAGCCGTCCGTCGGGACAACCGTGTAGGAGGTCTCGTCTGCGGTAACGTTCGCGCCGTAGCCATACAGGCCGAAGATCGGATCGTTCACAACGTCTGCGCTGATGCGCAGCAGGGAGCCGTACAGGCCCTCGTCGCTTTCGCCGGAGAAGTCCTGCCAGCCGTTGTTCATGACGCGGGTTCCGCCGTCGTTGACGTTCATCGCGCCGTAGCCGCCCTTATACATGTTGTAGCGCCAGGAAACGTTGCCGACGTACTTGTCGGAGATCTGGCCCATGTTGATGGCGTTGAAGTTGGAGATCTTGGCCGCGTAGTTCACGCGGGCAGCCCATGCGGTGGTATCGCCGTCCTCGAGCTCCTCGTAGCGCATCCAATCGTCCATGATGGAGCCTGCAAGGGAGGCGGTGTACTGGAAGTTCCACCAGCTCTCGCCGCCGATGAAGACCGGGTCGGCGTACTGGTACCAGGTGGGCTGGATGCCGCGCATCGCGCGGGTCTTGTGGTTGGCCATGCTCATGGCACTGTAGGCGTTCTTGGCGGCGTCGCTGTCCGGCCAGTACTTCGTCAGGGCCTGGATGGCGGCGAAGGCGCCCTCTTCACCGGTGTTGTCGTAGGCAAACTCGGAGCCGTACGGATAGGTGGCGTTGATGCAATTGTTCGCCTTGTACCATGCAAACCGCTCCTGCAGGTTAAAGGCCTCCTCGTCCATACCCTCGGCATAGAGCGCCTCGATCATGTCGGGGATCTGCTGCTCGCCGTAGAAGCCGATGGCGCCGGTGCCGACGCGGTTGGAGTAGATGCCGTATGCCTTCTCCAGATACCACGCTGCAGGCTTACGGTACTCAATGAGGTCCGGATAAGCCTTGACGATGCGGTACATGTTGAAGAAGCCGGTGGCCTCCATCACTTCGGAGAACGTACGGGTGTACGGGCCGCTGGAGGTGCTGTAAGCGCCGGAAGCGGACAGGTAGTTCGCAACGATGAAGTTATCCTGGGTGTTCTTCATGTAGGTGTTCCACATGAAGTCGATCAGGTAGGTCTCGATGGACTTGACCTGCTCGGCATCCGGGTTCAGATAGTTCTTCATGGCGATGAAGTTGATGTTGTCATGGCTCCAGTCATCGCCCCAGTGGTTGCGCTGGTTGGAATCTCTGCCGCTGGCAAAGTACCAGTCGCTGTAGATGCCGTAGGTCGCGCTGTCAGGGTTCTTGTCCTGCGTCTCATTGACCATGAAGTCGGCATGCGTGTCGGATGCCTGATCCAGCTCGGTCAGAACATTGAACTCGAACTGCGTGAACTTGCTGACCCATTCGTCGCCGACCTTCAGCTTGTACTCGACGCGAACGCTGTTGTTGCCGATGCAGCCGAAGTGCAGGTCGTAGATGTGGTGCTGCTCGCCGTCGACGGTCTTCGTCTCGACGAAGCTCACGGATTCCTCATAGCCCTCGTTGCCGTCATGCAGGCCGCGGCCGGTACGGCTGTTGTTGACCATACCGGAACGGTGCTCCGGCGTATGCGCTTCGTCGAACGGATCATTCTCGTGCACGCACTGGATGTCGACGGAGTCGACCTTGATGAGGCTGTCATCATAGTGCAGGTCGAGGCGCGTGTCCATATTCAGAGCCGTCTGGAAGCCCGGGACCGCGATGGCGTCGATGAGGCCGTTCTGATAGAGGATAGAGCGCATGTTCGTCTCGCGCTGCTCGATGGAGTCAGAGGCGTTGTTCGGGCTCTCGGCGCTCTCCTGCGGGGTGTTGTCGCCCGCGCGGACAGCGGAGAACTTGAACTGGTAGGTCTGGCTCTCACCCGGCTCGAGGATGAGGCTGGTCGCATCTTCAAAGTAGCTGCGGCCGGTCTTGTGGATATCCTTGGAGTGGATGTAGTAAACGCTCAGGCCCGGCTGCCATCCGCCGGAGTCGCCCGTCCAGTTGGAGAACGTGCTGCCGGTACGGTTGTCGCTGACGCCGTTGTTGCTGCCGATCCAGTTATCCACATACTCGATGCGGGCACCGGAGGTGGCGACCGGCGTGAAGAGGATGTAGTTGCCTTCGCCGCTGCAGCGGATCGCATAGGCATAGCCGCTGTCCGCGCCTGCAAAGGTATGGGCCGTGACGCGCTCGGAATAAACGCTGTTCTGGTTCGTGTACTTGTTGTTCCACGGCATCGGCAGGCCGACGTCGCCGAATTCCAGATACGCATCACTCTTGTTCTTCAGGGTGATGGTCCACAGCAGGGAGCCGTCCTCGGTATCCATATCATAGGTGGACTTCACATCGAAGCCCTTCATGGTACGGTCCGTCGTGGAGCTCAGGTCCTGACCGATGAAGTTGACCTCGACCTTCTTGTCGCTGACAACCGTCTTCTCGATATAGGGGTTATCGGAAGCGATGTTGGATGCGGTGGTCGAGCCGCCGGCTGCGAGGGTCTTGTTCGTGTCGACCTCGACGAAGCCGGTGTTGTCGGCGGGGAAGCTGCCGTCCGCGCTGGAGCGGACGGAGAAGATCATTTCGCCCATCCACTGATGCTGCACACCGTTCTGGGGACGGGTGTCATTGGGGAGGACGAAGTTGATCTCACGATTGCTTCGATTTCTGGGATTATTCACGATGTTGAGCGTAGAAATCTGTCCGAGATCACCGACAGAGATCTTCAGACTGTCATTTGCAATTTCGTTCGCTGCAGCCTTCGCCGTCACGCCGAGGCCCGGCAGGATGCCGGAGAACAGGGACGCGACCATGACGATGGTCAGCACGATCGAGATCACACGTCTGGGCAGGTGGTTCACTCTTTGCATGAAATGTTCTCTCCTTTCAGATTCTATAGTCCTTTCGAGTTCCGTCGAAAATGCTAAACGTTTAACATTTGCGGTGAAAAAATATCGCCCAACAGGGCAGGCTGGTATCCTGCGTGGATTCCGATCCAGGAATGACCCGTTCCAGCTTGTAACAGCTTTGTCAGCGCACGCTTTCCCTCCTTCCGCAGGCATTTTTGTACGATATTACCATACAAACCGCCTGATAAAGCCGAGCTGCCGGACAAACGGTGTGCGAAGCCTTGGCGCGGGCATTCCTTGCCCTGCACGCAATGACGAGAGAGCCTCGTTGCTGATGACATCTAGCAGGATACTTCGCCGCAGTCGGAAAACACTTCCCACTGCTAAACGTTTAACAAACTATGTTTGAACTATACCACGTTTGAATCCGCTTGTAAATCCGCAAAAATATTTTTGGAGCTTTCCATAAAATCGTACCGATTGATTTGTGCGAATTGCTGAATCAGCTTGCTGCAGAGGACATATTTCTCCCTCTACCTTCACAAAAAAACGGCCCGGTCTGCAGCAGAATACCGCAGTCCGGGTCGATATGGATATCTTATAACATGACTACAAATTCAGGCCGTTTCGTGTTCCGTAACAGGCTTTTCATGTTCCGCATCCGCACAGCGGCGCACGCAGGCGGCATACGTCAGCGGGAACGTGCCCTGCAGCACATGGTGCTGCACGACCTTCCAGCCGTGTCTGCGCAGGAACTGCAGAAACTCCGCAGGCGACCACTTCCAGCGCAGCGGGAACCCGGCACGGCGCATCAGCCAGAGGCGCAGCCTTGCAAGCCTGCCCTCCCCCGCATGCGTAAACGTCGGTACGATGAGCAGGCCGCCCGGTGCGAGCACGCGCGCAGCCTCATCGAGCGCCTTGTCTGGCTCCGGCAGCAGGTGAAGCACATTGGCGGCGATGACGACCTCGAAGCTGCCGTCGGCATAGGGCAGATAGCGCATGTCCTGAACAGAAAAGTGCAGCTTGCGGGAATGGGAATGGCTTCGTGCCACGTCGATCATCCCGGCAGAGGCATCCGTCGCCTCGATAGAGGCCGCCTCGTGCACGATCCCGTGCGCGATCACGCCCGTCCCTGTTGCCAGCTCCAGCACGGTGCGGTCACGGACGGCCGGACGGATCCACTCGAGCATCTGCGCATAGGCCTCCTGATCCGCGCGCACGAAGTGCGAATACCGCCGCGCATAGCGGTCCCAGAAGCTTTGTTTCTCCATGCGTCTCCCCTCTTTCAGTTAGTTATTTCTAACCAAAGTTTACTCCGCAGCGGGCAAAATGTCAAGCCCCATCTTGTGTTTTGTGGGAAAACAGTTCTGAGGAAGTGCAGCACCGCGCCTTCCTGCGGGGAGCGGACAGCCGGGCCCGGCGCTGCACTTGCGATACGAACGGGACGGCGTTAAAATGGTGCCGGCCACCGAATTGTCATTGCGAGGGCGCTTTGCGCCCGTGGCAATCTCGGGAAGGCACTGCCGTCCCGTACCGGCTGCCGATAAACGGTATGCACCGAAGTATGGAGTGTAGCGGCGCTCACTGCGCAAGACCGCCGGGCGAGAGAAGAATGTAGCGGCGCTCACTGAGCGCCTTGCAGACTGGCAAGTTATAGGGCGGCATCGCCGAACGCACACGCCTTGTAGGGGAGCGGACAGCCGGGCCCGGCACTGCACCTGCGAAATAAACAGGCTATCGTTAAAATGGTGAAAATCAAAGGTTTGTCATTGCGAGGAGGCCAAAGGCCGAC
>NZ_JBBMFF010000061.1:0-1403 GCF_040096185.1 Faecousia intestinalis
TTCATCGGCACCGGCGAAAAGCTCGACATGATCGAGCCGTTCCACCCGGAGAGGCTATTACCGTTTTATCGCCAACCTGTACGTATCGGCAGTATAGCGCCGGGCCCGGCTGTCCGCTCCCCTACAGTGGCCGGTACCATTTTAACGGCAGCCGGTATGGGATCGGCAGTGCGTCGCCGGGCCCGGCTGTCCGCTCCCCTACAACGCGCTGCTGATCCTCAAAACAGGTCCAGCATGGCATCGAGGTAAATGGCCTCACGGACGCGGAGCTGATACTCCGGCTTTGTCATGTAATACAGGAGAAACTCCAGCACCATCGCGCTGCCGAGGCCGCGGCCCTCGAGCTTGAACTCGGAAAAGCCCAGCGGCAGACGCGTATCGCGGATGTCGCCGACGCTGAGGAAGCCGGGATTTTCCATTGCTCTGGAGAAGCGGTAGCCCTGCGCGGCGTCCGGCGCGGTGCAGCGGTGCTCCGGGCCGGGCTCGCCGAGGTTCTTGCGGCTGACGGCCTCATAGCACGCGCGGCGGTCCGGGCAGCCGAAGCGGCAGCATTCGTTGCACAGGAATTCGACCTTCGCCTTCTCCTGCGGCGAGAGGGCGCGCAGCTGCTCCAGCGCCGGATTCAGGCGGAAATCCGGCACGACATACCGAAACTCCGGCCGCGCCAGCTCCTGACGGAACGCAGAGAAGTCCGTCAGGACCTTTGTCGTGGACGAGACGAGGTACAGCCCCGGATAATGCTGCCGCAGGTGATCCACCAGCAGGTCGGAATGGACAATGATTCCGTTTTCTCCGCTCGATTCGAACAGGCGGCACAGCGCATTGCAGCGCGGGTCGGCCAGATGCTCCGGCCGCAGCAGGGAATTGCTGAACGTCAGGCGAGCGGAGATACCGTAGTCCCGCAGCAGGGCAAGCGCGTCGCGCGGGTCGCAGTCGCCGCAGCTGACGCGCCCGCCGCCCCAGAGGCAGCCCTCCGGCGCGCCGTAGATCGAGCCAATGCCGCACCAGTCATAAAAATACTCCCGGTGCTCAAAAAACAGCGGCAGAAACAGGCGGTAGAGCGCATAAAATTCAAACAGGCCCGGCAGATGATACTGCGCATTGAACTGATCCATCGGTCCCCTCCATAGCATGGTATTTCTATTTTATTGTACCACGCGCGTCAATGCGGGGGATGCGCAGGGCCGCCAATTATGCGTTGTAGGGGAGCGGACAGCCGGGCCCGGCGCAGTGCTGCCGAAATGAACAGGCTGTCATTAAAATGACGATGGCTCCCGATTTGTCATTCCGAGGAGCGAAGCGACGTGGGAATCTCGTGCAGGCAGTTCCGTTTTCGCCGGGAGTGTCTTGTGATCCGGCCGAGTGCTGCTGAGATTGCCACGGCCCCGTTGGGGCCTCGCAAT
>NZ_JBBMFF010000062.1:0-3796 GCF_040096185.1 Faecousia intestinalis
GACGCCGCATCCGTAAGGCGGCAAAGCCGCCAACGGCTGCGCAGTGAGCGCCGCTACAGACGCAATTGGTTTTTACCATTTTATCGATAGCCAATACGAATCGTCAGCGTGTCGCCGGGAGGGGCATGCCCCTCCCCTACAAACATGAATAACATTTGCGCGCAAAAAGCCGCTGCGGCAGAACCGCAGCGGCTCATTCTGTTTTCTTACGCCTCGCCGGGGCGGGGGAAGGTGACGGTGACGGTCGTACCCGTGCCAAGGGTGCTCTCCAGTGCAACGCGGGCGTGGTGATAGGCCGCAGCGTGCTTCACGATGGACAGGCCGAGGCCCGTGCCGCCGATGGCGCGCGAATGGCTCTTATCCACGCGGTAGAAGCGCTCGAACACGCGGTCCTGCTCCGCCGCCGGGATGCCGATGCCGGTATCCGCCACGCGGAGGACCGGCTGGCCGTTCTCCTCCGCCGTGCTGACGGTCACGCTGCCGCCCTTGCGGTTATACTTGATGGCATTGTCGCAGAGATTGTAGATCAGCTCGTCCACGATCTGCGCAATGCCGTGCACGCGGCAGGGCTTCAGCTCCGTGCGGAGCGTGACGTCGTGCTGTGCGGCCGCGTCCTGCAGGCGGGAGACGACGCTTGCGGCCATGCCGTCGAGGCGCAGGTCCGTCTTTTCGCTGCCCACGCTGCCCTCGTCGAGCTGGGACAGGCGGATGATATCGCCGACCAGAGCGATGAGGCGCTGCGCCTCGGTGTAGATGTTCCCGGCGAAGTGCTGCACGTCCTGCGGCTTTGCGATGCCGTCGCGGATGAGCTCGGCAAAGCCGGAGATGGACGTCAGCGGCGTGCGCAGCTCGTGGGAGACGTTCGCCGTGAATTCGCGGCGGAGCTGCTCGCGATTCTCGCGCTCCGTCACGTCCAGCAGCACGAGCACCGCGCCCGCAAGGCGGCCGTCCTCCATAGCCGGGTTGGCCATGAGCTGGTAGATGCGGCCGTCGAGCGTCAGGGTGCGCAGGTCGTGCTCGCCCGACAGAGCGCGCTGCACGGCCTCCCGGAAGTCCTCGCTGCGGTTCACGGCCAGCACGGACTGCTTTTCGACATTTTCGATCTGCAGCAGGCGGCGCGCGCTCGGGTTGCAGAACAGCAGGTTCGTCCGGGCGTCGACGATGAGCAGGCCTTCGTTCATGTGCTCCGTGATGGCGGTGAACTCCGTCTGGCGGCGGCGCAGCTCGTCCATCTGCGCGGCGATCTGCCTGTTCTGGGCGGAAATTTTCTCCAGCAGGGGGGAAAGCTCGTCATAGGCCTCCGCCTGCTCCGGATGCTCCAGGTCGAGAGCATTCAGCGGGCGGACAATGCGCTTCGACAGACGATAGGACAGCAGCCACGCCAGCGCAATGGCGACAAGCACGGCCGCAACGGCCGGGCGCAGCATGCGCAGCAGGATGCCGAGCACGGAATCACGCGTTCCGGCCAGCCGGAGCACCGTGCCGTCCTGCAGGCGGCAGGCATAGTAGAACGTCTTCTGGGACAGCGTCGCGGAATAGCGCTCGCTCTCACCCGCGCCGTAGCGCAGGGCATCAGCCACCTCGGTGCGCGCGGCGTGGTTCTCCATCTGCGCGGGGGCGGCCTCGTTGTCATAGCGGACGGTGCCGTCGGCGCCGATCCAGGTGATGCGGATCGGTGAGATCTTATCCTGCTCCAGCGAGCGCAGATACTCCTCCTCCGCAAGGCCGCCGTTGATGGCATGGGCCATGGAGAGGGCCTCGCTCTTCAGCTCCGAGCGGTACTGCACGGCATAGTCGTTATAAAACACGACGGACAGCAGCGCCACGCTCAGCAGGAGCACGACGAGGGCCACCAGAAAAATGGACCGGAAAATTCGTTTTGTCATACCGCAGTCTCCCGCAGGCGGTAGCCCACACCGCGGACCGTCTCGATCTGGCCGCCCGCTGCGCCGAGCTTCAGGCGCAGGGAGCGGATATGGACGTCCACGGTGCGGCTCTCGCCGTCAAATTCATAGCCCCAGATGCTGGAAAGCAGCCGGTCACGCGTAAAGACCTGCATCGGATGCTCGAGCATCAGGTGCAGCAGCTCGTATTCCTTCAGCGTGAGCGTCAGCTCCTCGCCGCAGGCGCGCATGGTGTGCGTGGTGGTGTCGCACTCGATGTCCCCGCAGCGCAGCTTCTCGCGGCGCTCGCGGCCGAACTCCGCCCGGCGCAGCAGAGCGCGCACGCGGGAGATCAGCTCCATCATGCCGAACGGCTTTGTAAGATAATCATCCGCGCCGCCGTCCAGCCCGATGACCTTGTCATATTCGCTGCTGCGCGCAGTGAGCATCATGACGGGCAGGTGCTCCGTGCGCGGGCTGGCGCGCAGCCGGCGCAGGATGGAAAGCCCGTCCTCCTCCGGCAGCATGATGTCCAGGATCAGCAGCTCCGGCAGGGCGCGCTCCATGGCGTCATAAAACTCCGAGGGCGCGGCGAAGCCCGTGGCCTCCAGCCCGGTGCTGCAGAGCGTGTAGACAACAAGCTCGCGAATGGCGCTGTCGTCCTCCAGCAAATAGATCATAAAAAGTTCCCCTTACTCTCCGGCATGTGCGCCGGTGATGGAATATTCGACCCACTCTGCCACATTCACGGCATGGTCGCCGATGCGCTCGAGATACTTTGCGATCATCAAAAGATCGAGGCACTCGCCGCTCAGGTCCGGGTGCTCGGTGATCTGACCGACCAGCTCGTTTTTCACGGTGTCGAACAGGCCGTCGACGATGTCGTCCTCCTTCTGAACGGCACGGGCCTTGCCGAGATCCTTGCGGACGAAGGAGTCGACGCTGTCCGTGACCATGCGGCTGGCGGCGCGGGCCATTTCATAGATGTGCGTGCCCGACTTGAGCTGCTCATCCTTGATGTAGCCGGTGATGCCCGCGATGTCCGAGGCCTGGTCGCCGATGCGCTCCAGATCGGAGATCATTTTCAGCGCGGAGGAGATCGTGCGCAGGTCGCGCGCAACGGGCTGCTGCTGCAGCAGGAGCTTCATGCACAGGCTCTCGATCTCGCGCTCCTTGTGGTCGATCTCGCGCTCCAGCGCGGCCGCCTTTTCGGCGCTTTGCTTGTCCGTTTCATTTTTCAGCGTGTGCATGGAGGCGGAGATCGCGTCCTCGCACAGCGCGCCCATTTCAATCAGTTTCCGGTTGAGCAGCTCCAGCTGCTCGTCAAAGCGGATGCGCATCAGCCAAACCTCCCCGTGATGTAATCTTCGGTGCGACGGTCCTGCGGCATGGAGAAGATCTTCTCCGTCGGGCCGAATTCGACCATATCGCCCAGCAGGAAAAACGCCGTTTTGTCCGAGATGCGGGCGGCCTGCTGCATATTGTGCGTGACCATAACAATAGTATAATCCTTTTTCAGCTCCATGGCAAGCTCTTCGATGCGCGAAGTGGAGATCGGGTCGAGAGCGCTCGTCGGCTCGTCCATCAGCAGGACCTCCGGCTCAACGGCAAGGGCTCGCGCGATGCACAGGCGCTGCTGCTGGCCGCCGGACATGCCGAGGGCGCTCTTTTTCAGGCGATCCTTCACCTCGTCCCAGATGGCGGCGCCGCGCAGCGATTTTTCGACGATCTCGTCGAGCTTCACGCGGGAGCGGACGCCGTGGGTGCGCGGGCCATAGGCCACGTTGTCATAAATGCTCATGGGGAAGGGATTCGGCTTCTGGAAGACCATGCCGACGCGCTTGCGCAGCAGGTTCACGTCCATTTTGCGGGAAAAAATATCCTCGCCGTCCAGCGTGACGGTGCCCTCGATG
>NZ_JBBMFF010000063.1:0-6795 GCF_040096185.1 Faecousia intestinalis
CGAGATTGCCACGTCGGCCGTTGGCAATCTCGGGAAGGCAGTTACGTTTTCGCCAGAAGTACCCTGTGATCCGACCGGGTTCTGCGAGATTCCCACGTCGCTTTGCTCCTCGGAATGACACATCAGGGTGGTGCGGCGGTGCACCAGTGCCCTCATGCAGTGGAATAGCCCCGTACAGGGCGCTCACTGCCCGTAAAGGGCACGCCGCATCCGTAAGGCGGCAAAGCCGCCAACGGCTGCGCAGTGAGCGCCGCTACACCCCATACTTCGGCGTTTGCCATTTTAACGGCAGCCTGTGTCGATCGTTCGTACCGTGTCAGAGAGACATGGCTTTTCTTTGCTTTATAAAAATTCGAAAGTTATAACTGATAAAAATCTAAATTTCGGTTGTTTTTTCACTTACACTCTGATAAAATAAGACAAGCCACGAAGGGAGGCCTGCCAATTGATCAAGCGAGAATCCTATATGCGCCGCATTCGTCCGTTTTTCGGCGGCGAACTGATCAAGGTGATGACCGGCATCCGCCGCTGTGGGAAGTCCGTCATGCTCGAGCTGGTGAAGCAGGAGCTGCTGGATTCCGGCGTCGGTGCGGAACAATTCATCACGCTGAATTTTGAAGACCTGCGCAATGCGCCGCTGTGCCGCTCAGAGGCCCTGCACGCAGAAATTCTACGTCGCGCGGCAGCGATCCCCGGAAAGGCCTATCTCTTCTTCGATGAGATTCAGGAGGTGCAGGAGTGGGAGAAGTGCGTCAATTCCCTGCGCGTGGCGCTGGACTGCGACATCTATATCACAGGCTCCAACGCAAAGCTCCTCTCCGGCGAGCTTGCGACCTATCTTGGCGGCCGCTATGTTGAGTTTGTCATCTATCCGTTTTCGTTTGCGGAATTTCTGGAGCTGTACCGGACGATCGCGCCGGAGGCCTCTGGGCAGCAGGCCTTTCAGAAATACCTGCTTGCAGGCGGCATGCCCTATCTTGCCAACCTGCGATACGCCGAAGAGCCGTCGCGCCAGTACCTGACGGACGTGTTCAACTCCGTGCAGCTCAAGGACGTCGTCAAGCGCAATATGGTCCGCGATGTCGACCTGCTTGAGCGCATTCTTGCCTACGTCATGGCGAATGTCGGCACGACGTTCTCCGCGTCCTCTCTCTCCCGTTTTCTGAAGAACGAGCAGAGGAATGTCGCGCCGGAGACGATCCTGAACTATCTCAAATACTGCTGCGACGCCTATCTGTTCTATCAGGTCAAGCGGCAGGACCTGCAGGGCAAGCAGGTTCTTTCCACAAATGAGAAGTATTACATTGCAGACCACGGCATCCGCGAGGCGGTGTTCGGCGGCAACCTGCGGGACATCAACCTGATCCTCGAAAATATCGTGTTTCTGGAGCTGCTGCGCCGCGGCTATACCGTAACAGTAGGCAAAACAGGTGAAAAGGAGATCGATTTTGTCTGCGAAAAGCGCGCCGAGAAGCTCTATGTGCAGGTGACGTATCTGCTGGCCACAGACGAAACGATCGAGCGCGAGTTCGGCGCATATGCCGCGATCCGGGACAATTTCCCAAAATATGTCGTCTCGCTGGACGAATTTGACCGCAGCCGCGACGGCATCAAGCACCGGAATCTCCGCGATTTCCTGCTGGCGGAAAAATGGGATTAAGCGCCACTGACCGCACATGCCATTGTAGGGGAGCGGACAGCCGGGCCCGACAATTATTGTTTATCTTGTTTTTTCTAAAATCACCGCGCTGCCGGATCGTTTCCGGCAGCGCGGTTTTTCTCATTCGATGGATTTGAGGGATTCGGCCATGGAGATGCGGTCGATCTTGCGGATGAGGCACAGGCACACGGCCACGGCCAGCAGCAGCGTGGCGGCGAAGGCCAGCGCATAGCTCAGCGGTGTGACGTGGATGTGGAACGAGACAAGGCTGATGCGGATATTCTGCATGATGAACCGGTGCAGCGCCCAGCCCGCCGGCAGGCCGACGAGCGCACCGCAGAATGTCAGAAGCAGAATTTCGCGGAAGACATAGTTCAGCGTCTCGCGGTGGTAGAAGCCCAGGACCTTCACCGTGGCGATCTCGCGCACGCGCTCCGTGATGCTGATGTTGCAGAGGTTAAAGAGCACGACGAGCGCCAGCGCGCAGGCGCAGACCACGACGAGGCCGACGATGTAGTCCAGGCTCTTCATGGTGTTGTCCACAATGTCCTGCAGGGCCTCGGAGACCGTGACGGACGCGACGCGGGAGTTGGATGCCAGCGCCGCGCCGAGCGCGTAGGCATCGCCGTCCGTGAGGATGTAGGCCGTGCTATATTCGCAGTCTGCACCGAACAGATCCCTGTAGGTCTCCGCCGTCATGTAGGCATAGTGGTAGACATAATTCTCGAACGTCCCGGCGACGGGGAGATCGACGCTCGTCGTGTCGTCCACGGAGACCGGGAGCGTCTCGCCCACGGAGACCCCGGTATCCCGCGCCAGCGCGGCGTCGAGCAGCACGCCCTGCTGCGGCCAGGCGACGGTCCTGCCGTTCTCATGCAGGTCGATGGCCTGCGTGATGGCGGGGTCGTCCGTCGCAATGACGTTGACCTTGTTGATGCCGCTGGACGTGCGCGCCTCATAGGCCGCGGCGTGCACAAAGATGCACTGCGTCATCTCGTCCGCATATTTTTCGCGGAAGGCCCGCTGCTGCGCCTCGTCCATGGGCGAGACGAACGTGACGGCAATCTGATAGTGCGTGACGCCCCGGAACTGATCGTCCACGACGGTGGAGATGGAATCGCGCAGGCCGAGGCCCGCAACGATGAGGGCCGTGCAGCCGCCGACGCCCAGCAGCATCATAAACAGGCGCTTTTTATAGCGCACGATATTGCGGATGGAGACCTTGTGCAGGAAGGACAGGCGGTTCCATACGAACGGAATATACTCGAGCAGGATGCGCTTGCCGGCCTTCGGGGTCTTCGGGCGCATGAGATTCGCGGGGTTCTCGCGCAGCTCCGCATGGCAGGAAAGCCACGTCACGCCCGCCGAGCAGGCCAGCGCCGCCAGAACGGAGATGATGAGCAGCCAGCCGTCGAACACATAGACGATGGGTGCAAAGTCATATAGCATGGAATAGCCCATCCAGATGAACAGTGGGAAGATCCATGTGCCGAGGGCAAAGCCGAGCGCGCAGCCCAGCAGCGCCGCGCCGCCGGAATAGGACATATATTTCCATGCGATGGTGCCGTCGCTGTAGCCGAGGGCCTTGAGCGTACCGATCTGCGTGCGCTGCTCATCGATCATGCGCGTCATGGTCGTGATGCACACGAGAGCCGCCACGGCGAAGAAGAACAGCGGAAACACCTTCGCGACGCCCGCGACGATGGAGCTGTCGTTCTCAAACGAGACATAGCCCGTGTTCGTGCTGCGGTCAAGTACATAGCTCTTCGGGTGCTCAAGCTTGTCGACCTCGACCTGTGCGTCCTCGAGCTGCTGCCTGCCGTCTTTAAGCTTCGCCTCGGCATCGGCGAACTGCTTTTCCGCCTCGGCCTTTCCGGCGGCATAGTCGGCCTCGCCCTGCTCCAGCTCAGCCTGCGCGGCGTTCACGGCGGCCCAGCCCGCTGCGATCTCGCTGCGGCTGCTCTCGAGCTGCTTTTTGCCGTCCTCGAGCTTCTGCTTGGCCGCATCGAGCTCCGCTTGTTTTTCATTCAGTGTCTGCATGGCCTCGCTGCGCTTTGCATCCAGCTCCGCCTGCGCCTGCTGCAGCTGCAGATAGCCCTGATAGGCCTCGCTCTGCTCAAACTGGCGCAGAAGCAGATCCGTCGCTTCGATCAGTCCCTGCGTCAGCAGGGCCTCAGCGCTGCCCGGCTCCTGCAAGGCAAGACGCTCCGTGAGTTGGCGGCGCGTGATCTGCAGGGCCTCATACTGCACGAGGATGCCGCTGTCATCGAGCTGCTTCTGCGCGGCGTCGATCTGGGCCTGTGCGGCATCGAGCTGGTCGAGCGCGTCCTGCTTTGCCTGTGTGAAGGCGGCAAGGCCTTCGTCATACTCCTTCTGCCCGGCCTCCAGCTCCTTTTCGCCGCCGGCCAGCTGAGACTCGGCCTGCGTGAGGCGGGCACGGTTGTATTCCAGCTGCTGCGCGCCGTCGTCGAGCTGCGTGCGGGCGTCAGCAAGCTCCTGCTCGGTCTGCGCGCGCCGCTCCTGATATTCCGCAAGGCCGTCGTCATATTCCTTCTGCGCCTTGGAAAGCGCATCGCGCGCCTCGTCGATGATGTCGTCATAGCGCTTCTGCGCGCGCTCCTTCAGCGCGGCGGTCAGCGCGGGGCGCACGGCGTCGACGGCGGCATCGTAGGCATCGGAATAGAGGTCCGTACCCTGCGTGCCGTCCAGCAGCAGGTAAATTTCCGTAAAATAGTCCATGGCGAACGCCTCGGGCTGCAGCAGCACGAAGCCGTTCAGTGTGCCGCCGCCGAGGCTCGTCGTACCGCGCTCCGCGCCGAGATACAGCGGTGTTTCCGCAAGGCCGACGATGGTGAAGGCCGTCTGCGTGAACGCATCGTTCACGGACGCGGCCTGCACCGTGAGCGTTTTGCCGAGGTCGGCCTCCGTGAAGCGGTCGGCATCGGCAAGGCACTCGTCCGCACGCTCCGGCATGCGCCCGGCCGTCAGGCTGGGGCGGTTGACCGTGTCGGAGAGCGTCAGAGCCTTGAGCGTCATGCCCTCGTCTTCAAACTCGGCCGTGAGGTCGACGCTCCGCGCGCCCTCGGCAGCCCGCACGCCGTCCAGCCCGGCAAAATAATCGGCGTCCTCCTGCGTCAGGCCGAGCGTGCTGACAAGACGGTAGTCAAACAGCTCCGTTTTCTGCACATACTGCGATCCGGTGCGGAGCATGGCGGGCTGCGCGACCTTCAGGCCCGCAAAAAAACCGACGCCGAGGGCAACGATGGCGACGATGGCCAGAAACCGCCCGAGTGAATGGCGCAGCTCGCGGCGATTGTTCTTCCGCCAGGCGCTGCCCGTTACCATTCGATCTCCTCCACCGGCGTGACGTGCTCATTCAGGCGGGCATAGGCCACGGTGCCGTTGCGGATGCCGATGACGCGGTCGGCCATGGCAGTAAGCGCGGAGTTATGCGTGATGATGACGACGGTCATACCGTTCTTCCGGCTCTGATCCTGCAGCAGGGCGAGGATCTGCTTTCCCGTGGCATAGTCCAGCGCGCCGGTCGGCTCGTCGCACAGCAGCAGACTCGGCTTTTTTGCCAGCGCGCGGGCGATGGCCACGCGCTGCTGCTCGCCGCCGGAGAGCTGGGCCGGAAAATTCCTCATGCGTTCGCCGAGACCGACGTCCGTGAGCACCTGCGGCGCGGGCAGAGAGTCGCGGACGATCTGCGAAGCAAGCTCCACGTTCTCCAGCGCCGTCAGATTCGGGATAAGGTTGTAAAACTGGAACACGAAGCCGATGTCGCGGCGCCGGTAGTCCGCAAGCTGGCGGCGGTCAAAGGCCGAGACCTCGCGGTCGTTCAGAAAGACGCGGCCGCTCGTCAGAGTGTCCATGCCGCCGAGGATGTTCAGAAGCGTCGTCTTGCCCGCGCCGGACGGGCCGACGATGACGCAGATCTCGCCTTTTCCGATCGTAAAGCTCGCATCGTGCAGGGCACGGACCGCGCCCTCACCGGAGCCGTATATTTTTTCCACATTTTCAAAACGGATGAATGCTTCTCCCATTCCGGGGCCTCCTTCAGGTACATCGCTACTCTATTTATTATAGTATAGCGAATCGTGGGGACGGATTGCAAGCGCAGCGCACGCGGCAGGCGTAAAATTCACAGAAAATTCAGGAACCGCGCGCCGGGCTTCGGCATAAGCTGGCGCGAAGGGAGGCGAAAGCATAGAGCTGCATGAATGCATCCTCACGCGGAACGACTGCTTCCGCCGCGGCACACCGCTCGTCCCGTGCGGCGTCATGGTGCACTCCACGGGCGCGAACAATCCATATCTGCGCCGCTATGTGCAGCCGGACGACGGCGAATTGGGCAAAAACCGCTATGATAATGATTGGAACCGGCCGGGACTTCCGGTGTGCGTCCACGCATTTCTGGGGAAAATGGCCGGCGGCGGCATCGCGGTCTATCAGACGCTGCCGTGGGAGGTGCAGGCCTGGCACTGTGGCCGGTCCGGCAACCGGACGCACCTGGCCTTTGAAATTTGCGAGGACGGACTGGACGACCGTGCCTATTTTACGGCGGTGTACCGCGAAGCCGTCGAGCTGACGGCCTATCTCTGCCGCCGGTTCGGGCTGGATCCGCTGGCAGACGGCGTCGTGCTCGACCACGCGGAGGGCAATCGCCGCGGCATTGCCAGCGCCCACGGCGACGTGGAGCACTGGTTCCCGCGGTTTGGGAAAAGCATGGACGATTTTCGGCGGGAGACGGCCGCGCTGCTGCGCAGGCCGGTGGAAAAGGAGGCGGAGGATTTGACACTGCAGGAGCTTGATGCCCGCATCGATGCGCGCATTCGCACCGTTCTGGAGGGAACGGGCAGCAGGGCGAGCAGCTGGGCACAGGAGGAGCTGGCCCGCGCCATGGCGCACGGCATCACGGACGGCACGCGCCCCGGCGGCTACGCCACGCGCGAGGAGGTCGCCCTGATGGCCGAGCGCGTATATTCCGGGCGCGCATAAAATCCGGTCCCGGTGGGGAGGATATTCTCTCAGACTGTCAAAAAACCTGCCAAGCCGAAAGTTTCGGAGGGAAGAAAAGTGTGAAAGGAAACCGTCAGGGTGTCCTTTCGCGTTCCATAACCCGCCGCAGCGGC
>NZ_JBBMFF010000064.1:0-780 GCF_040096185.1 Faecousia intestinalis
CCTCGCGCTTCGCGCTCAGGGCGCCACGTCGGCCGTTGGCCGCCTCGCAATGACAAATTTGGGGCTTTTACGCCATAGAATCGGTGCAGCCATTTGACGGCCTGTGCGGAAACCATACAGAAGGGGGGGTATCATGAAGAAAAAATGGATCATTCCTGCCATTATTGCAGTAGTCCTTGTTGCGATTGCTCTTTTTATAGCTGCCTATCCAATCCTGCTCTTTGTCGCTGCAACGGATGAATCGATAAAGCAGCTGAACAATTCGTACATCAACAGCGACTATCAGGGCTGGCACGAGGTGACTTTCTTTGACAAGCACCACTTTTCCCTGCCTGATACATGGCGCATTGAAGCCATCGATGATACGACCTATTGCATTTATGCGGAGGATGCGCAGGTAATTGCTTATGTGGGAAAACTCGGCAGATATGCGGGGATGGATTCGTTTTGTAATGAGACGATTGGAACAGCAGAAGTCCTTACGCAGTCGGAATTATTTGTCGGGGTACATTTCGGCAATGGCTGCTATATGTACCAGATGACGGCCATGATGCCGGATACACAGCAGGAAGAATTCGCCTATGCTATTGCAGATGCTACCGTTGCTCCTGACGATTGTATCATTCTCTTCCGAAATGATGTTCTCTCCCGTGAGACGGTGTCGGAATATGTTGCTGCTATTGCCTATTCCTATGAATTGGACAGTGATTATGTTATTCGTGAATAAACAACTGTTCTAAAGATGATTTGAGACCTGCTAAAGATGAAACTTTCGTCTTT
>NZ_JBBMFF010000065.1:0-7912 GCF_040096185.1 Faecousia intestinalis
TTGCCACGGCCCCCGCGGGGCCTCGCAATGACAAGACTGGGACATTTGACAAGCCGGGAACCGTCTGGGAGTCTCAGACTGTCAAAAAGCCTCCGCTTTGCAGAATAATGCCGACGTCATATCGAAACAACCTGTTGCAAGGCAGGCGCGTGTATGCTATAATGCAGAAAAACGTTGGAACAATTTCGGCTTCCTGCCGTCTAATCTTGCAAAGAGAGAAGGAACGACCGGCGCGGCCGGCGCCGGTCCGCAAACACAGGAGGAGAGAGCATGAGACAGGGTGTCATCTGTATGCTGATCGCGGCGCTGGTGCTGCAGCTTGCGGGCGGCGTGGTCGCAGGCGGTGCAGAGCCGCTGGCCATGACAACACAGGAGACCATCCGAACGGTCGCCGTCTCCGGCGTGCCGACCGCGCTGATGCGTGGGGCCAGACTTCCGGAGCGTATGCCGTCGTTCCATACGGACGCGGCCTGCCATCTGGCGGACAGCTGGCAGAGCTGGTCCGGCATGGTGTGGTTCTCGTCTCCGGACGGTGAGCATATCAGTAAGCCGCTCCCGGCGGGAACCGTCACGGAGCCCGGTGTGTATTATTATCTCGGCCTCGTGCTCGAGCCGGATGGCCTTGCGTCCTTTTCTGATGCGCCGTCCGTAACGGTCTGCGGGACGACGGCCGCCGTGCAGCGGCTCGAGGACGGCAGGCTGTTCGTCTGCGTGCGCTACGGCAGCGACGACGGCCGCCTGGAGGGCCTCCTGCCCGAAACGCTGCCGTTCCGCGATGTCTCGCGCCGCGCGTGGTATTTTGAGAGCGTCGCCTATGCCTACCGGCAGGGGCTGATGAGCGGAACGGGCACGACGGAATTCGAGCCGGATACGGCCACGTCCCGCGCCATGCTCGTGCAGGTGCTTTACCGTCTGGCAGGCCAGCCCGCCGCGGCCGGAGGCGAATTTTCCGATGTCGGCGACGGCGTGTGGTATGCCGATGCCGTCTCGTGGGCGGCCGGGGCGCAGATCGTCAACGGCTACGGCAACGGGCGCTTCGGCCCGGACGACCCCGTCACACGCGAACAGACGGCGGCCATCCTCTATCGCTATGCCGTGTGGTATGACCTTGCCGGGGACGGCGAGGCGCCCCTCTCCGGCTATCCGGACGCCGGGACGGTCAGCAGCTGGGCGCGCAGCGCCATGGGCTGGGCCGTCGGCGCGGGTTATCTGACCGGCTCTGCCGAGGACGGCGCCGTTCTGCTCCGCCCGCAGGCGCTGGCCGTCCGCGCGCAGACTGCCGCGATCCTGGCCCGCTTCTGCCGCAGCATGCAGAAGCAGGAGCACATCATGCCGCGCGCGGACTATTTCACGGCCCGCGGCACGACGGTACTCTACCTGCCGCTCGACAACCGCCCCGTCAACGACCTGCGCGTCGAGGCGCTGGCGGACAGCACCGGTATGAATGTGCTGCTGCCGCCGGAGGACCTCTATGCCACGCGGCTCGACGGGCAGACGACGAATGCCAACGGCACGCAGTACGGCGACACGCATGCTCTGCTGCAGTGGGTGCTGGACAATGAGGACGCCTGCGATGTGCTGATCGTCAGCATGGACCAGCTGCTCTCCGGCGGCCTTGTGAACAGCCGCTGGGAGGACGGAACGGACCTGACGTGGGAAAAGGATGCCATTGATACACTTTCACAGATCGCTGCACGCAAGCCGGTCTATGTGTTCGACACGGTGATGCGCCTTGCCACGACCGCCGGCTATCAGGGACTCGACAGCGAGGCCTACCGCCTGTTCCGCAGCTACGGCATGGCCGAGCGCGGCGAGCTGACCGGTCACAACCTGACGGTCGATAACATCATTGCAGGCTACCCCTACGGCGCGGACGGCGAACGGATCGAAACGACGTTGGACGACGAGCTGGTGGAGCATTATCTGGCTGCCCGCGCGCGCAAGCTGCGGCTGACGGACTATCTGCTGCGCCATGCCGAGAGCTTTGCGGCCTGTGTCGTCGGTGTTGACGACTCAGCTGCGCGCATCTCCGTGCAGACGAATGAGATCCGCTATCTGCAGCGGCTGCTCGGCAAAAACTGCGCTCTGTTCTGCGGAACGGACGAGCTTGGCATGATGGCCTTTACGCGTGCCTATGCCGACTGCGCCGGATGGAACAGCCGCCTGTCCGTGCACTATTTCGGCGGCTATGAGGACAGCGTGGCCGATGCCTACGATACCTCGACGCTCCGCGAGTCCGTGGAGCAGCATATCACGGCGCTCGGCGCGGAGCTTGTGGACTGGAACGAACAGTCAGATGCTGTCGTGCTGGTGCTCACGCGCGGCGCTTCCTCCACGGAGTGCAGCCGGTATCTGGCAGCTTGGGAGGAGAACTGCCGGAATGGTGTCCCGACGATCGTCATCGATGCCTCGTCTGCCACGCAGCATCTGCCGCAGCAGCTGGAGGATACCTCGCTGCAGTGGCTCATAGGCTACAGCGCGTGGGGCACGGCGGCAAATTCCGTCGGCATCGCGCTCTCCATGGGTCTGACGCGCCTGCAGTGGCTGCAGGGCGAGCAGGACCCGCAGCCGGAGGACAGCGAGGCCTTTGCGCGCGAGCTGATTTTCGCCTATATGAAGGACATCGCCTACTGCCGCTATTGCCGCCCGACGATCAAGGACCTGACGCCGGAGGGCATCGAGCAGGCCCTGCTCAGGCAGAATATGACGACCCGCGTCGAGACGGCCCTGAAGGACACGGCGCTTGTGACCGGGCCGGACGGCGTGACGGACTATGTGATCCCGGAATTCCGTCTGACAGACTTCTCCGCACCGCTTGGACGAAGCTATGAGATCCGCTTCCGCATCCTGTTCCCGAATGCGGGTCCGTGGTTCACGGAGCAGTAAAAAATGGGAGCTGCGGTTCATTGCCGCAGCTCCCTGATTTGTTTGATCACGTCAATCCCTCCGGCTCAGCTGGATGGATTGACGTTTTCATTCTGCTTCACATGCGGTCCGGGGCGGAGAAGCCCAGCAGATCGATGCATTCCTCCAGCGCGCGTCTGGCAAGACGGATGAGGGCGAGGTAGCCCGCCTGCTTCTGCTTGTCCGGCTCGGCCAGAATACGCGTCTCATGGTAGAAGCGGTTCACCGCGCCCGCAAGCTCATAGGCATAGGCGCAGATCACGTTCGGTGCGGAGTCACGGTAGGCCATCTGCAGGGCGTCCGGCATCTGCGCCAGCTCCAGCTGCAGCGCCTTGGCGCTCTCGCTGTCGGCCGGGGCCATGGCCCAGTCGCCCTCGCCGCCGCAGCGGTTCAGGATGGACTTGATGCGGACGATGGTGTAGAGCAGGTAGGGGCCGGTGTTGCCCTCGAACGCGGCAAAGCGCTCGAGATCGAAGATATAGTCCTTCGTGGCGAGGTTCGACAGGTCGCCGTATTTCAGCGCCGCGATGGCGATGCAGCGGGCTGTGGCGTCCAGCTCGTCCTCGGGGACGGTCTGGTTCTCGCGGATTTTGTCCGTGACATAGGTCACAATGTCGGCAATGAGCGTTTCCAGACGCATGACGCCGCCTGCGCGGGTCTTGAAGGGCTTGCCGTCCTTGCCGTTCATCGTGCCGAAGCCGATGTGCTGCAGCTCCGTCTCCGGCGGGACGAGATGGCCCTTGCGCGCCGTGCGGAACACCTGCTCGAAGTGCAGGCTCTGGCGCTTGTCCGTCAGGTACAGCAGCTTGTCCGGATGGTAATCCTCCATGCGCTGCACGATGGTGGCCAGGTCCGTCGTGGCGTATAGCGTCGCGCCGTCGCTCTTGACGAGGATGCACGGCGGCAGCTCCTTGCGGTCGCCCTCCTCGGCCACGGGCACGACGAGCGCGCCCTCGCTCTCGACAAGCACGCCCTCGGCCTTCAGCTTCTCGAGCATCGGGGGGATGTAGGGCTGCGCGTCGCTTTCGCCTTTCCAGACGTCGAAGCTAACGTTCAGATTGTCATAGTTCTTACGCAGATCGGCCACGGAGACCTGCATGATGTGGCGCCACAGGGCATAGTAGCCGGGACGGCGCTGCTGCACGGCAAACGTGATCTCGTGAGCGCGGGCGGCGAAGGGCTCGTCCTCCTTCGAGCGGGCGCTGGCCGTGGGGTAGATCTCCTCCAGCTCGGAGATCGTGAACGGCGCTTCCTCGGGATACGGGCCGGTGAAGCTCTCGTCAAAATAGGGCAGGTCCGGCTTGCGGCGCTCCAGCTCGGCGATGATCAGGCCGATCTGCAGGCCCCAGTCGCCCAGATGAATGTCGCCGACGACATTGTCGCCGAAGTAGCGGTAGATGCGCTTGATGCTCTCGCCGATGATGGCGGAACGCAGGTGGCCGATGTGCAGGGGCTTTGCCACGTTCGGCCCGCCGTAGTCGAGCACGACGCCGCGGGGCTTGCGCTCACCGGTCACGCCGAGGCGCTCGCTCTGGCGCATCTGCTCCAGATGGGCGGCCAGATATGCAGGCTGCACACGCAGGTTGATAAAGCCGGGCTTTACGGCCTCGGCCGAGGCAAAGACGCTGCCGTCCTGCAGGCGGTCCACAACGTCCTGCGCAATGACGAGCGGGGCTTTGTGGTGCTGCTTTGCGGCGGGCATGGCACCGTTGCACTGAAATTCACACAGATCGGGGCGGTTTGAGACCGTCACGCGGCCGCAGGCCGGGTCATATCCGGCGGCGGAAAACGCCTCCGCCACAACGGCGGACAGCCGGTCGATCAGCTTTTCCATGGGCGATCAGACTCCTTATCGTTCGATAAACGAAATAATATACAATGATAACAGAAATTTTGCTGGATGTCCAGTGCGGAACGAATTATTCCGGCAGCTCGCGGTACATGGCGGCCGCGTCGTCCTTGCGCACGGCGTCAGCCACGGCCAGCACCTCCACGGCAAGCGTCCGCTGGCCGAAGGCGATGCGCAGCACGTCGCCGGGCTTTACGTCGCAGGACGCCTTGGCCGGGCGGCCGTTCACGGTCACGCGCGCGTTGTCGCACGCTTCATTTGCCACAGTGCGGCGCTTGATGAGGCGCGACACCTTGAGAAATTTATCCAGTCTCATAGGACCCTCCCAATCAGCTTTTCTGGCCGCGCAGCTCGATGATGCGGTCGCGGAGCACGGCGGCGTATTCGTATTCCATCTGCTTTGCGGCGGCGCGCATCTCCTTTTCGAGCTTTGCGATCTCGCGCTCGCGTTCGGCGGCCGTCATCTTCACGCCGTCGCGCCGCTGGGCCTCGCCCTCGGCCTGCGTGATCTCGATGAGCTCGCGCACGTCCTTGACAATGGTCTTCGGCACGATGCCGTGGGCCTTGTTATAGGCGTCCTGGATGCCGCGGCGGCGCTCCGTCTCGTCGATGGCGGCGCGCATGGCGGGCGTGATCTTGTCGGCGTACATGATGACGCGGCCCCCGGCGTTGCGAGCGGCGCGGCCGATGGTCTGGATGAGACTCGTCTCGCTGCGGAGGAAGCCCTCCTTGTCTGCGTCCAGAATGGCGACGAGCGAGACCTCCGGCAGATCGAGTCCCTCGCGCAGCAGGTTGATGCCGACGAGCACGTCAAATTTTGCCATGCGCAGGTCGCGCAGGATCTCCATGCGCTCGAGCGCTGCGACGTCGGAGTGCATATAGCGCACGCGGATGCCGGTGTTCTGCAGGTACGTCGTCAGATCCTCGGCCATTTTCTTCGTCAGCGTTGTGACGAGCACGCGCTCCTTGCGCTCGATGATGCGGTTGCATTCGCCGATGAGGTCGTCGACCTGCCCGTCGATGGGCCGGACCTCGACCTTCGGGTCCAGCAGGCCCGTCGGACGGATGACCTGTTCGGCGATCTGCCCGGCGCGGCTGCGCTCGTATTCGCCCGGCGTGGCGGAGACGTAGATGGCCTGATGGACCTTTTCCTCGAACTCCGGGAACGTCAGTGGGCGGTTGTCGAACGCGCTCGGCAGGCGGAAGCCGTATTCCACCAGACTCTCCTTGCGCGAGCGGTCGCCCGCGTACATCGCGCGCACCTGCGGCAGCGTGACGTGGCTCTCGTCCACGAACAGCAGAAAGTCCTTCGGGAAGTAATCCAGCAGCGTCATGGGCGGCGTGCCGGGCGCACGGCCGGAAATGACGCGGGAATAGTTCTCGATGCCGCTGCAGAAGCCGATCTCCTGCAGCATCTCGATGTCATACATCGTGCGCTGGCGGATGCGCTGGGCCTCAAGCAGCTTGTCGTGCTCCTTGAACCAGCGCTCACGCTCCTCCATCTCCCGTTCGATCTCGAGGATGGCGCGGTTGAGCTTGTCCCGCGAGGCGACGTAGTGCGAGGCAGGGTAGATGGCCACATGGCTGATGACGCGCTCCGGCATGCCGCTGACGGCGTTGATCTCGGAGATGCGGTCGATCTCGTCGCCGAAGAACTCCACACGGATGGCCCGGCCGGACCAGTAGACGGGGTAAATCTCCACGGTATCGCCGCGCACGCGGAACGTGTTTCGGGTGAAATTCAGGTCATTTCGCTCGTAGCGGATCTCCACGAGCTTCTGCATCAGCTCCTCGCGGGACTTTTCCATGCCCGTGCGGAGCGAGATGACCATGTTTTTATAGTCGATGGGGTCGCCCAGACCGTAGATGCACGAAACGGACGAGACGACGATGACGTCCCGCCGCTCGAACAGCGACGACGTCGCACTGTGGCGCAGGCGCTCGATCTCGTCATTGATGGCGGAGTCCTTTTCGATATAGGTGTCCGTGTGGGCGATATAGGCCTCCGGCTGATAGTAATCGTAGTAGGAAATGAAATATTCCACGGCGTTTTCCGGGAAAAACTCCCGGAATTCCGAGCACAGCTGAGCCGCAAGCGTCTTGTTGTGCGCCAGCACGAGCGTCGGGCGGTTCAGGTTCGCAATGACCGAGGCCATCGTGAACGTCTTGCCCGAGCCGGTCACGCCGAGCAGCACCTGCTCGTCCAGCCCGAGGCGGACGCCCTCCGTCAGCTTGCGGATGGCCTCCGGCTGGTCGCCGGTGGCGCTGTAGGGCGCGTGCAGCTTGAAATCCATGGCCTCTCCTTTCGCTCAGTCAAAAACGTACATGCCGAAAAAGGCCAGCAGGCCCGGCCCGCAGTCATATTCCATGCCGCATTGCTCCGCGAGCCTGCGCACGAAGATGCAGTAGGCCGACATGCACGAATAATACAGGTCCGGATAGCGGCAGGGCTCGTGTTCCACGATGGCGCACGTCTCACACAGGGCGCAGCCGCTGGCCCCGACGGGGAAGCCGGGCACGTCCGCGCGGCGCAGACGGCCGAGCAGGCGCAGCGTCGCGGCGTTGTGCTCTTTTTTCGCGGCCTTGATGGCCTTCGAGTCGCTGTAGTCTGCGATCTCCCAGATCGTCTGGAGCACGAGGGCATGGCGGTGCGCCTGAATGCGCGCGCGCATCTCGTCCGGCGTGCCGCAGTCGGGCGGGCAGGAGTAATTTGCGCCGTATTTTCCGCAGAGATTCTCGGCACAAAGCGGCCGGAACGACGGGTCAAAGGGAATGTCCTTCGTGTCGGTCACGACCGCCGCCGCGAAGCCCTCCTCTGCCGCTATGGATGTCATTTCTTCCCAGGTCATATCCTGCGCCTCCAATCAAGGAATTATCATAATATTCTAGCATGTTCCGGAGAAAAATGCAACATTTCGGGCCGAATATTGTAGGGCCTGCGGCAAGCGGAAAGTTTCCGGTCGTGCGTTGTAGGGGAGCGGACAGCCGGGCCCGGCGCAGCACAAACGATTTGTACCAGCTACCGTTAAAATGGAAAAAGCTATCGACTTGTCATTGCGAGGGCGCTTTGCGCCCGTGGCAATCTCGGGAAGGCACTTGCAGTCTGTACAAGCTACTGTTAAAACGGTGTGCACCAATTGCGTCTGTAGCGGCGCTCAG
>NZ_JBBMFF010000066.1:0-3613 GCF_040096185.1 Faecousia intestinalis
GGCGGCCGTTGGCCTCCTCGCAATGACAAATCTGGAGGCTTCACGCCATAGAATCCATGCGGCACATGCTGCCAGCCTGCAAGGCGCTCAATGAGCACCGCTGCAGACGCAATCGGTGCACATCGTTAATTGTCAGCCGGTGCGCAGGGGTGGCTTCCTAACCTAGCCTTCCTCCCCACGCAGGTTGGCGAAGAAGGCGCTGCGGGCGGCGCTGCGGTAGCTGCGGCTGATGGGGACGCGGAGGCCGCCGGTCAGGACGAACTCGTCCTTCTCCATGGCGGTGATGTGCGAAAAATTCGCCCAGTAGCTCTGGTGGCAGCGCAGGAAGACACCGTCCGGCACGGCTTCCAGCAGGGCGGCGGGCGCGGCGGTGACCAGCTCCTCGCCGTCCGTCAGCACCACGCGCGTTTTGCGCAGGATGCGCTCGAGGAAGAGCACGTCTGTGACCGGCACATTGCGGTAGCCGTGCGCCGTGGCCAGCTGCAGGCTGGCAGGCGCGGCCGTCTCGGCCAGCGCGGCGCGCAGGGCGCTGCCGATGCGCCGGTCCAGCTCATTTTTCAGAACAAAATAGACATGGCGCGTCTCATAGACATCCGGCGCATAGGAGAGATAGGCCGTCAGAAAAATGACGGCGCAGCCGGGAACGAGCGCATTGAGCCTTTTTGCCAGCTCGATGCCGTCCATGCCCGCCATGCGGATATCCAGCACGGCCACGCGCGGGGCATAGCCCTGCTGCGTCACGGCGGCCAGCAGGGCAAGCGGGGTCTCGAAGCAGCGGGTGACCGCCTGCGCCTCACAGCGCCGGATGGCGGCCTGCGTCTGCCGCGCATGCAGGAGCTCGTCGTCACAGATCGCAATGGGGATCATGCCGCCGCCCCCTTCAGAAGAAGGCTGGCCGTGCATTCGCCGCCGGACGGTGTGAGCGCGTAGCTGCCCTCATAGGTCTCCGCCAGCGCGCGGAGGATGTGCGAGCCGATGCCGCGCTCCAGCTCCGGGATGCGGCGGCTGTGCCGCGCGGGCGCGGCCGGGGCCGGGTTGCGGACCTCGATGCACAGGAAGCCGCGGTCCATGCGGGCCGAGAGGGAAAGACGCTTCTCTCCGGCGTCGCGGCAGGCCTCGGCGGCGTTGTCGAGGAGGTTTCCGAAGGCGACGACCATGTCGGCGTTGCGGATGCCCGTCTCCGCGGGGATGCAGACCTGCAGCTGCAGGGTATAGCCCTGCGCGCGCAGCTCCTCCGTGCGGGAGAAGAGAAAGGCGTCGACAACGGGGTTCTCGCACGCGCCGAGATCGGAGCGGAAGCGGCAGACCTCCGTGACCTCGGCGGAATAGGCGGCTGCCTCGTCATACTGCCCCTCCTGCAGCAGGAGCTGCATGGTATAAAGATGGCCGGAAATGTCGTGGCGGATGCGGCGGATGTTCTCATACTGCGCCGTGAGGGCGGCATAGTGCTCGTTCTGCCGGTCGATCTGGCGGGCGAGCAGGTCGTTGCGCGCCTTCAGCTCGCTTCGCTGGGCCATGCCGCGGATGGCGGTGAAGAGCAGGGCGTCGGCCGCCGTGCAGATGGCCAGCGCCAGCAGCAGCATCAGCACGCGGCGCAGGATGAAGTCTGTGCGCAGGAAGATCACCCACCCGTAGATCAGCAGATACTGGCTGGCGGGAAAGGCGAGGTACAGCGCCCATTCGCGGCCGGACAGGCGGTTCTGGTAGCGGTTCATCAGCAGCGTGAACAGGAACATCAGAAGGCCGTCCGTCGAGAGGAAGATGGCGTAGACCGCCAGCTGCACGGGGATGGGCTGGAACGTCAGGCCCTGCCGGAGCTGCTCCGGCGTCAGCAGCCACGAGACGGACAGCAGGTCCGAACCGGCCATGGCGACCAGTCCGGCGAAGGCGCACAGGAGAGATTTATACCACTTGTCGCGGAACAGGACGATGGGCGTGAGCGGGAAGGTGACGAGGCCGAAGAGCATCCGCTCGGCGTCGGCGTAGGGCATGAACTTCGTCGGGATGATGTACAGCAGGTAGCCGACCGTGAGGCCGAGCAGCGTAAAAGGCCACGAAAAGCGGCGCGTGAGCACGCGGCAGTACATCACTGCGAGGATGAGGTAAAAAATGGTATTCGCGGCAAGCGACAGGGGCGTCAGGCGCATCATGGGGCATCCCTCCGGAACAGATGTGCGGATCATGCCGGAAAAAGTGCGGATCATGCACCAAAAATCCCGGAATTTTCCACTTTTTTCTATCATACAGCAAAATCCGGCCGGATGCAAGAGAAATCGGAAACGGGAGGGGAGAGCGCCTGCAATTTGCGCTGGCCGGGATGACCTCTGCAGGCTGCTGTTTTTTTGCGGATTGCGCAGATATCTGCGGTATGGTATAATCGGGTCAAAACAGCGCAAATTCTGACGCTGGCTGCCCGCTTTTGGACGGGGCGGGCGGACTGGGGGACATATCATGCAGAAACCGTTATCGCCGAAGACACTGGAAAAGAGATACGCCGAGCTCGGCCTTTCGGATGAGAAGCTGCAGCTGCTGCACACGTTCTTCCGCTGCGCGTCTAATTTTTACGGCGTTCTGCAGGTGTCTCATGCATGGCAAATTTTCAAGCACTACGAGGGCCTGCGGGTCCACAAAAAGGATTTTGTTGCGTTTTCCGGTGTTGCGCAGCGGGATGCATCGCTTCCGTACGCCATCTACGAGCTGAGGGAGCTCTACAGCGACGAGCCATGGGGCAACCCGCTGGATCGCACGATCGTAAACAAGGATATGGTCATGCACGGATATTACCGTTTCCTCTACGTTTACAATACGCTCGAAAATCAGAGGTGCCAGTCATTTCTCGTGCCGGATCAGGAGATATTCTTGTCCTTTGCGGAGGATCGGTTCTATCTCACGCCGCAGGGAAAGGCCATGGCGGACTTTATCGGCGGCCTGCGGGCCGGCGGAACGCAGCGCAGATGGAACGGCGAGGTCATTGGCCCGATGCTGGACCTGAATGGAGAGCCCGCTCTGGGAAAAAGGCTGTCGGGACTCCTGTACCGTACCCAGAGCGAAGAGTTCGAGATCGATATCTCCAAACGCGGGTCGGAAAAGCGGAGGCTGGAGCGCGAGTCCGCCGCCCTTGCTGCGGACAAGGTGCTGCGGAGAATGCGCGTTGATATCATGACGGGATTCATGGAGCCGGACGAGGAATTCGACCTCCAGGTTCGGATCCTCGATGAGGACTACGACGTACAGCTGTCCAAAAAACAGACGGACAAGTTCCGCAGACTGTTTATGGATCTGTATCTCCAAAGCAGCCTCTGGCAGTTCGGCGGCTGGACGGCCGTGAGTCTGTTCTATAGCGGCGCTGCTTACGGACCGGAACGCCGTCCGACCAGCGAGAAGGTGCGGAAGGCGACGCCTCCGGACGTGGACGAACTGGTGGAACTTCGGGGCAGGCTCGGCCCGGACTGGCCCAAGCTGCCGAAAAGCTGATATGGAAAAGTATGCCCCGGCGCTGAAAACAGCGTCGGGGACGTCTTTTAAGCGGCCGATTTGTCTGACGTGTCATTGCGGGGGGGGGCTGGTGCACCTCGCGCTTCCCTGATGTGTCATTGCGAGGCCCCAAAGGGGC
>NZ_JBBMFF010000067.1:0-5610 GCF_040096185.1 Faecousia intestinalis
CGCAAACGCGCCGCTGCTCGTTTCTCCCCGCTTACTTTCCGCAGCTGCCGCAGCAGCTCGTTCCGCCGCAGTCGCTCCCCTCGGGGTAGAAGGCGCGGACGGGGAAGTCCACCCGGCTGAACAGCTCGCAGGGGTCCTCCTCGCAGCCCTCGTCGTCGCAGCACTCGCGCGTGGGCATGCAGTAGCCGCCGCTCTGGACGGCCAGCTGTGCGCCGCGCTCGAGCCGCACAGTCGAAAACTGCCCGACCGTCACATACAGCCGCCGCGTGCCGCCCGTGAGCACGAGCTCCTCGCCGAGCGCCTCGGCAATGGCGGGCGGGATCTCCGTCAGCTCCGTCTCGCAGCGGCAGCAGTCGCAGACCTCGCGGACCTTCGAGGCCAGGATCATCGGGTCGAGGGCCTCGACGACACCGACGGGGAGGCGGTCCTGCAGCAGGCCGTCCGGCGTGGGCAGCGCGTCCGTGCTCGAGAACGTCTTTGCCTTGCCGCGCCCGCCGTAGAGTGCAACGCGCTTTGTGAAGACCGCAAGGCCGGTGATGGTGACGGGGCGCGTTCCGCCGACGGTCGCATCGCCGAGGATGCGGTAGTAGAACGTCAGGTCGACCGCATAGTGCCCGCGCTTATAGGCCAGCGGCTCGACCTCCACGCGCGCGAACAGCAGCTCGGCGCAGCGGGTCTTGGCGCCGGTGGAGCGGTCGAGCGCCGCCTGCGACTCGCGGGTGAGATAGACGCGCAGATCCTCCACGCAGTCCTTATCCATGCAGCTGTCCAGAATCTGATCGGTATGAATGCAGACACGCGCATCGCAGGCCTGCTCAAGGGGTTTGTCTGGCATACGATAACCTCCCGGAAGAATCAGGGCAATACCGCTCAATTCAGCAAGAGCATTCGGCGAAGGCTGAAGGGGAATTATGCGGTGCTGCCTCAGTTAAAAGCGGAGTACAGCCGTGCCGGCCCGCTTTTACCCCATAGTATGCGCGGCGGAAAGAAATGTGCGCGCCGCACGGCCCGCCGGGAGTAGACAAGGGCGGGCAAGTATGGTAAAATAAAAGATACGAAAACGATAATGGAAGAGGTGTGCGCATGAAGACGAATGTTCTGGGCGTACAATATGATAATGTGACCATGGCGGAGGCGCTCGATACGGCGCGGGCGCTGCTGCAGCGGCCCGAGGCCTCGTACTGTGTGACGCCGAATGCCGAAATGGCCTATGAGGCCCTGCATGACGAGTCGTTCCGCGCGATCCTGAACGAGGCCTCGCTCGTCCTGCCGGACGGCGCGGGCGTCGTGCTGGGGGCGAAGATCCTCAGAACGCCGCTGAAGGAAAAGGTCGCGGGCATCGATTTTGCCGCGAACCTGCTCGGCGTGCTCGAGGAGACGGGCGGCAGACTGTATCTTCTGGGCGGAAAGCCCGGCATCGCGGAGCAGGCGGCCGAGAATATGAAGAAGACCCACCCGAAGCTGTGTATCTGCGGCACGGCGGACGGCTATTTCAGGGACGAAGCTCCCGTCATCGCGCGCATCAACGAGGCAAGAGCCGACGTCGTGTTCGTCTGCCTCGGCGCGCCGAAGCAGGAGTGCTTCATGCACGACCACCGCGCGGAGCTGAACGTCCGCCTGATGATCGGCCTCGGCGGCAGTCTGGACGGCTTTGCCGGGACGGTGCGCCGTGCGCCGAAGTGGATGATCCGCCTGCAGCTGGAGTGGCTCTATCGCCTGCTGCGCGAGCCGAGCCGCATCGGGCGCATGATGCGCCTGCCGAAATTCGTGTTCGCCGCATGGCGGGCGCGCGGAAAGAAGGGGTGACCCATGGGCAAACTGATCGTTTTTGAAGGAACGGACGGCTCGGGCAAATCCACGCAGTTTTCGCTCCTGACCCGCCGGCTGGAGGCGCGGGGCGTGGACTTCCGCACGATGGTCTTCCCGCAGTATACGGAGCCGTCGTCCGCCCTCATCCGGATGTATCTCGGCGGCGAGTTCGGCGCGCGTCCCTCGGACGTCAACGCCTACACGGCCTCGACCTTCTATGCCGTCGATCGCTTTGCGGCCTTCCGCAAGGTCTGGGGCGAGTATTACCGGAACGGCGGCCTGATGCTCTCCGACCGCTATACGACCTCAAACGCCGTCCATCAGGCCTCGAAGGAGCCGGAGCAGGACCGCGAGAAGTTTTTTGCGTGGCTCTATGATCTCGAGTACCGCCATATGGGCCTGCCCGTGCCGGACCTCGTGCTGTATCTCGACGTGCCGACGGAGCTGACGGGCCAGATGCTGCGCCGCCGTGAGCACGATACGCACACGCACGCGGACATCCACGAGCAGAATATGGATTATCTGCGCCGCTGCCGCGCCACGGGCCTGCAGGCGGCAAAGTACTACGGCTGGACGGTCATCGCCTGCGCAAAGGACGGTAAAATGCGCTCGATCGACGACATCCACAGCGAAATTTTCCTGCGCGTGCAGGAATGCCTGAAGGAGAACTGACACATGGTATATCTCATCCTTGGAGCCGGTTTTGAAGAAGCGGAGGCCATCGTGCCCTGCGACCTGCTGCGTCGCGCCGGAGTCGAGGTACGCCTCGCCGGCATCGGCGGGACGGACATCCCCGGCAGCCACGGCATCCCGGTCCATGCGGACTGCGCGGCGGAAGCGGCCGAGCTGACGAAGGCGGACATGCTCATCCTGCCCGGCGGGCTGGGAGGCGTCCGCTCCATCCGCGGCTGCAAACCGGTGCTCTGTGCCGCACGGGAAATGGCGCAGGCCGGAAAATGGGTCGCCGCCATCTGCGCCGCGCCGACGGTGCTGGCGGAGCTTGGTCTGCTGGAGGGCCGCCGCGCCACCTGCTACCCCGGCATGGAGCCGGAAATGCGCGGGGCCGTCATGCAGAATGCGGGCGTCGTGCGCGACGGAAATTTCATCACGGGCCGCGCCGCCGGAAGTGCCTTTGCCTTCGGGCTGGCGCTCGTCGAGGCGCTGTGCGGCGCGGAAACGGCTGCACGCATCGCTGCGCAGGTCGTCTGGAACGGGGAGGAGGCATCCCATGACTGAGGAACATCGCAGCGACGGCCGGTCCATCGACGAGATCCTGGCCGAAGCGCGCGCCGAGCTGGACAAAACGCCGGACGGGCCGCAGCAGGCCGCCGAACCGGGGACGCCGGAGCCGGACGATTTTACGCCGGATTTCGGCCACACGTTCGATGACTACGGCGAATTCGAGGAGCCGCAGCCCGAGGAGGAGCTTCCTCCGGAGCCGCCCCGCAAGCGCCACAAGCGCATCGTGCCGCTGTTTGTGAAGATCATTCTCTATGTGGTGATCGTCGCGGTCGTCTCCGTCGGCGCGGGGTATGCCGCCTGGGCCTGCGCGACGGATGTGCTGGCCTTCGGCCGCTCGAGCGATACCATTCAGGTCACCGTGCCGGAGAATGCCTCGCTCGATGCCATCGCCGACATGCTGCACGACAACGGCCTCATCCAGTACCCGTGGCTTTTCAAGCTCTACTGCAAGTTTACGCATTCCGCGGGCCGCATGGACGCGGGAACCTATGAGCTGGCCTATAACTATGACTATCATGCCCTTGTCAGCGGCATGACGGAGAGCGGCGGCACCCGCACGACCGTGCGCGTCATGCTGCCGGAGGGCGCAACCTGTGCGCAGATCTTCGCCCTGTTGGAGAAAAACGAGGTCTGCACGGCCGAAAAGCTCGGCGAGAGCGCCGCAAACACGCATTTTGACTACTGGTTCCTGGAGGACATCCCCTATGGCGAGACGAACCGCCTTGAGGGCTTCCTGTTCCCGGATACCTATGATTTCTATGTCAACGACGATCCCGACCGCGTGCTCGAAAAGCTGCTGTCGAATTTCAACCGCAAGTTCTCGGACGATGCTTCCGCCCAGCTCGAAACGCTGAACACGGCGCTTGCCGAGCGCTGGACCGCAAAGGGCTATGACGAGAGCTATATCGAGGCCCACCGTATGACGATCTATGATCTCGTCACCGTCGCCTCCATGATCGAGAAGGAGACAGCCTCCGCCAAGGAGAGCAGCACCATCGCCTCCGTTATCTATAACCGCCTGTGCGATCCCGCAAACTATCCGTACCTGAACATCGACGCAACGATCGTCTATGCGCTCGGCGGCGTCGACGGCGCGCTGACCTATGAGGACACGCAGATCGACAGCCCGTACAACACCTATAACCGCACGGGTCTGCCCGCCGGACCGATCTCCAACCCCGGCCTGTCGAGTATTTCCGCGGCACTGAACCCGGCCGATACGAGCTATTATTACTATGCGCTCGACGACTCCACGGGCCTGCATCACTTCTCCGAGAGCTATGACGAGCATCAGGCCTTCCTGGCGGGGCAGAACGATGCGTAAGCCCGAACTGCTCGCGCCCGCCGGAGACATGGAGCGGCTGCGCATGGCCGTCCTCTATGGTGCGGACGCCGTCTATCTCGCCGGAACGAGCTTCGGCATGCGCTCCTTTGCGGGGAATTTCTCCCCGGAGGAGCTGCCGGAGGCCGTCGCCTTTGCCCATGCACACGGTGTGCGTGTGCATGTCACGGTCAACACCATGCCGCGCGGGGACGAGCTTCCCGCGCTCCCGGCACACCTGCGCCTGCTGAACGACAGCGGCGTCGACGCCCTGATCATCGCGGACCTTGGTGTGTTCCGCATGGCGCAGCGCGAGGCCCCGAACTGTGAGCTGCACATTTCCACGCAGGTCAGCATCGCGAACGCCGCCTGCGCGGCCGCGTGGCATGAGCTCGGCGCAAAGCGCGTTGTGCTGGCACGGGAGCTTTCTCTCGAGGAGATCCGCGTCATCCGCCGCGATACGCCGCCGGAGCTGGAGCTGGAGACGTTTGCGCACGGGGCCATGTGCGTGTCGTACTCCGGCCGCTGCCTGCTGTCCAACTATATGACGGGCCGCGACAGCAACCGCGGCGCATGCGCGCAGCCCTGCCGCTATCAGTATGCCCTCATGGAGGAAAAGCGCCCCGGCGAGTATTTCCCCGTGTTTGAGGACGAAAAGGGCACCTACATCATGAATTCCCGCGATATGTGCATGATCGACCATCTGGCCGAGCTGGCGGAGGCCGGCGTGGACTGCATCAAGATCGAGGGCCGCGCCAAATCGGCCTACTATGCCGCCATCATCACAGGGGCTTACCGCCACGCGCTCGATGCCGTCGCCGCCGGGGAGCCGGTCGACCCGGTCTGGCGCGATGAGGTGGAGCATGTCTCGCACCGGCGCTACAGCACGGGCTTCTTCTTCGGCCAGCCGGGGCAGTATACGGAAAGCTCCCGCTATATCCGCGACTGGCAGGTCTGCGCCATCGTGACGGACTGCACACCGGACGGCATGGCGACATTGTCCCTGCGCAACAAGTTTGCCGCCGGGGATGAGGTCGAGATCGTCGGCCCGGATACGCGCCCGTTTTCCGTGACCGTGCCGGTCATGCAGGATGCGGACGGACTGCCGCTGCGCGAGCCGCGCACGCCGCAGATGGTGTTCCGCATGCAGCTGCCGCGCCGTGTCCCCGCGATGAGCATCGTCCGCCGCGCAGTCGACCTTTCGGCAAAGTGAAAAACAGCGGGCCGCTGCATCGCAG
>NZ_JBBMFF010000068.1:0-2531 GCF_040096185.1 Faecousia intestinalis
TGCACCCCAAGGGCACTTCCTCGCGCTTCGCGCTCAGGGCGCCACGTCGGCCTGCGGCCTCCTCGCAATGACAAATCTGTTTGCCTCGCGCCGCTGAATTACTGCTGCAATACCCGCAACTGCCTTAGGCGCTCAGGGAGCGCCGCTACAGACGCAATTGGTGCACACCATGTTAACGACAGTCTGTACCGGTTTGCAGGTGCAGCACCTAGCGTGGCACACCCCCGAATTCATGCAAAACGGGAGCGGACGGCGTCCGCTCCCGTTTGCTTTGTTCTTTTACTGATTGTTGCGCTGCTTCATCATCTGGCGCATTCTGGCCGCGTGATCCAGCTCACGCTTGCGGATACGCAGGCTCTGCGGCGTGACCTCGAGCAGCTCGTCGTCCGCAAGGAACTCCAGGCACTGCTCCAGCGACATCTGGCGCGGACTCGTCAGGCGGAGCGCATCATCCGCACCGGCGGCGCGCATGTTCGTCAGCTGCTTCTTCTTGCAGACGTTGACGGTCATATCCTCATTGCGCGAGCAGATGCCGACGACCATACCGGCATAGACCTGCGTGCCCGGTCCGATAAACAGGACGCCGCGCTCCTGCGCGTTGAACAGGCCGTAGGTGCAGGCCTCGCCGCTTTCAAAGGCGACGAGCGAGCCGGTCTTGCGGCGCTCGATCTCACCCTTGACGGGGGCGTAGGAATCCAGCACGGAGGACATGATGCCCTCGCCGCGCGTATCGGTCAGGAACTCGCTGCGATAGCCGAACAGGCCGCGCGACGGAACGAGGAACTCGAGGCGATAGCGGCTGCCGACAGGGTTCATGGAGAGCAGGTCGCCCTTGCGGCGGCCCATTTTTTCGATGACGCTGCCCATGGAGGCCTCCGGAACGTCGGCCACCATGCGCTCGATCGGCTCGCAGACCTTTCCGTCAATGACCTTTGTCAGAACGCGCGGGGTGCTGACCTGGAACTCATAGCCCTCGCGGCGCATCGTCTCAATGAGAATGGAGATATGCATCTCGCCGCGGCCCGCGACGTTGAACGCGTCTGTGCCCTGCTCCGTCACATGCAGGGAGACATCCTTGAGGAGCTCGCGCTGCAGACGGTCGCGCAGATTTCGTGACGTGACGTACTTGCCCTCCTTGCCCGCGAACGGAGAATCGTTGACGGAGAACGTCATCTCGATGGTCGGGTCGGAGATCTTCACGAAGGGCAGCGGCTCCACCTGCTCCGGCGCGCAGATCGTGCGGCCGATGGTGATGTCCGCCATGCCGGAGAACGCGACGATCTCGCCTGCCCCTGCCTCCTGAATGGGATTTTTGCCGAGGCCGTCGAACTCATAGAGCGCGACGATCTTGCCCTTGGCGGAGTGGCTGGGATCGTGATAGTCGCAGATGGCGACCTCCTGATTGACGCGGACGGTGCCGCGCTCGACGCGGCCGATGCCGATACGGCCGACGTAGTCGTTATAATCGATGGAGGAGACGAGCATCTGCATGGGCGCCGTGGGGTCGCCCTCCGGTGCAGGGATATAGTTGACGATGGTATCGAACAGCGGGTCGAGATTCACGCCCGTCTCGTTCGGCGAGTAGCTGGCGATGCCCTGCCGCGCGGAGCAGAACAGCGTCGGCGATTCGAACTGCTCGTCCGTGGCGTTCAGGTCGAGCAGCAGCTCAAGCACCTCGTCC
The DNA here is from genome assembly GCF_040096185.1 of Faecousia intestinalis. NCBI lineage: Bacteria > Bacillati > Bacillota > Clostridia > Eubacteriales > Oscillospiraceae > Faecousia > Faecousia intestinalis. The sequence continues at coordinate 1,682 of NZ_JBBMFF010000068.1, forward strand.
ATGACCTCCTCGACGCGGGCGTCGAGACGGTCGATCTTATTGACAACGACAATGACCTTGTGGCCCAGCTCCAGCGCCTTCTGCAGCACGAAGCGGGTCTGCGGCATGGGGCCCTCCGCCGCATCGACGAGCAGCAGAACGCCGTTGACCATCTTGAGGATACGCTCAACCTCGCCGCCGAAATCGGCGTGGCCCGGGGTATCGACGATGTTGATTTTCGTTCCCTTATAATGCACGGCGGTATTCTTGGCCAGAATGGTAATGCCGCGCTCACGCTCCAGATCGCCCGAGTCCATCACGCGGTCCACCACAGCCTGATTCTCGCGGTAGATGCCGCCCTGCTTGAGCATTTCATCGACCAGCGTCGTCTTGCCATGGTCAACGTGCGCGATGATGGCGATATTTCGAATGTTTTTCTGATCCGTCATGGAAGACAGTCCCTTCTATTCTGTATCCGGTCTAGGGCAGCAACGCATGATTCAGCAAGAGCATTCGGCGGGAGATTTTTTGTCGAGACAAGGTTTGAAAAGTGCAGATGTACTTTGTGTACCTCAAGCTTTTCAAACCGATGGATCGGCGAAAAATATCCGGCGAAGGTCGAAGCTGCAATTGTGCGGTGTTGCCCAAAAGATTTTTTGTCCACAAAATGAAAATATACCACACGCAGGCAAAATCCGCAAGGTGAAAATCGTGATTTTTCGAACTTTTTTGTAAAAAACGGATGCAGCGTGCCCTTTGCGGGCGGTGAGCGCCTTGCAGGTTGGCGATGATTGCGGCACACATTCTGTGGCGCAAGGCCCACAGCTTTGTCATTGCGAGGCCCCAACGGGGCCGTGGCCATCTCGTGCAG
>NZ_JBBMFF010000069.1:0-2480 GCF_040096185.1 Faecousia intestinalis
AGATCGCAGCCACCTATCTGAACATCTATTTCTATGGTCTGCCCTTTCTCTTTCTCTATAATATCCTGTCCTCCCTGTTCAATGCGCTCGGAAAATCGCGCATCCCGCTGTATTTCCTGATTTTTTCCTCGCTGCTGAATGTCGTGCTGGACTGGTATTTCGTCGCCGTGCTGCACCGGGGCGTGCCCGGCGCAGCCTATGCCACGTTTCTGGCGCAGGGCCTGTCCGCCGTGCTGTCGTTCGGCGTGTTCCTGCTGGAGCTGCGGCGCATCCCGGAGCGCTCGAACGGTCTGTTCCGCTTCGGAGAGCTGCGCGCCATGACGCGCGTGGCCCTGCCGTCCATCCTGCAGCAGTCCACGGTCTCCATCGGCATGATGCTCGTGCAGTCCGTGGTCAACGGCTTCGGCACGCAGATCCTCGCGGGCTTTTCCGCTGCGGCGCGCATCGAATCGCTGTGTATCGTGCCCATGGCCGCCATCAGCAATGCCCTGTCCTCCTACACGGCGCAGAACATCGGCGCGGAGAAGCCGGAGCGCGTGCCGCAGGGCTACCGCGCGGCCAATCGGATGATCGTGCTGATCTCCGTGCTGCTGTGCGTCCTTCTGGAGCTGTTCCGCACGCCGATCATCGCCATGTTCCTCGATGCCGCCCCCTCGCCCGAGACCGTGGCGACCGGTGAGCACTATCTGCAGTTCATCGGCTTTTTCTTCTGCTTCATCGGCTTCAAAATGGCTGTAGACGGCATCCTGCGCGGCGCGGGCGACGTGAAAATGTTCACGATCGCCAACCTCGTCAACCTGGCCATCCGCGTGTTGCTGTCGTGGCTCTGCGCGCCGCTCTGGGGCGTTGAGATCGTCTGGTACGCCGTGCCGGTCGGCTGGCTGGCAAACTTTGTCATCTCCTTCGCACATTACCGCACCGGAAAGTGGAAGGAAAAACGGATCGCATAAAAAAATCCGCGCCATCCTGCAGCAGGACAGCGCGGATTTTTATATACTTTCAAAGCAGCGTACCGCTCGGCGCAACGCCGATGGCATATTCGACTGCGATGGCGACCAGCACGACGAGCAGAGAGATGATAAAGCCGTGCAGCATGGGCTTCAGGCCCGCCCTGCGCATGTCGGAGAAGCTCGTGTTCAGGCCGATGGCAGCCAATGCCGTGACCATGAGAAACTTGCTGATATCCTTGAGCACGGAGGCGACGGAGGCCGGGATGAAGCCGAGGCTGTTCACGCCGCACAGAGCGAGGAAGCCGAGGATGAACCACGGGAAGACAGACTTCATATTGACCCTGACGGCCGACTGGTCGCCCGCCGCTTCCTTCTTTTTCACATGCATGCCGATGAGGGCAAAGATCAGCACCGTCGGGATGATCGCCAGCGTGCGCGTCAGCTTCACCAACGTGGCGAAATCGCCCGCCTGCTCACTGAAGGCGTAGCCCGCCGCCACAACGCTCGACGTGTCATTCACGGCCGTTCCGGCCCAGAGGCCGTAGGCGGCGTCGGACAGGCCGAGCCAGCGGCCGAGGATCGGGAACAGCACGATCATCGCCATGTCGAACAGGAACGTCGCGGACATACCGTAGGCAACGTCGACATCCGTCGCGTCAATGACGGGCGCGATGGCCGCAATGGCAGAGCCGCCGCAGATGCCCGTTCCGGCAGAGATGAGGTTGCTCATCTTCCAGTTCAGGCCGAGCGCTTTGCCGATGAAATAGCCGACGCCGAAGCAGGTGGCCAGCGTGAAAAGCATGACCGTCAGTGAAAAGCGGCCGACCTTCAGCACCGTCATGATGTTCAGGCTCGCGCCGAGCAGGATGATGGCGAGCTTCAGTACCTTTTTGGACGTGAAGCGGATACCGGGCGACGTGACCGCGTTTGGCTTGAAGAAGCGGTTGATGACCATGCCGATGAACAGCGCAATGACGGACGCGCCGATCAGGTGCAGGCCCGCCAGCCCCTCGAGATACTCCAGTCCCTTGGCCGCGGCCGCAATGACGAGCGCCATTGCCAGACCGGGCACCATTTTCCAGATCGTTTTCATAAGAACCCTCCGTTTTTTCTGTAGCGATTGCATTATAGCACGCCCGTGTGATAAAATAAAATTATTCTTTAGAATAAAACGATTCCATGTCGTTATCAAGGAGGGCATTCATGGACCGGAGGCTCGAGACATTTCTGGCTGTCTGCCAGACGATGAATTACCGCCGCGCGGCTGAGGCGCTGCACCTGACGCAGCCCGCCGTGACGAAGCAGATCCAGTCGCTGGAGGCGTCCTACGGCGTCCGCCTGTTTTCCTATGACGGGCGGAAACTGAGGAAGACCGCCCCCGGCAGCGCGCTGGAGGTCTTCGCCATCTCGCAGCGCTATCAGGAGCAGGAGCTGGAGCGTGCGCTGCACGCCGCTCCGCGCAAAATTCTCCGCGTCGGCGCGACGAAGACCATCGGCGACTATATCCTCCCGCCCGCCATCTGCAGCTTT
>NZ_JBBMFF010000070.1:0-2921 GCF_040096185.1 Faecousia intestinalis
GCGGCGGCTTGGCGCCGGTCGGGGCATGCCCCGACCCTACAGTTACAAGCCTTCCCATCCAAACCTGCAAAAAAATCGGCAGCCGCCTCCGGCCCAGACCCGGAAGCGGCTGCCTTTTTAAGAAAGGAAGAAAGAAAAGAGAGAGTATTGGTAAATTGATTTTGCAGCGATCAGCCGCCGAAGCCGAAGCCCCACGGGAAGCTGTAGCCGCCGCCCTGCTGTTGCTGCTGGCTCTGATCCTGCTGCTGGCTCTGCTGCGTATCGCTTGAGCCGGCCTGCGCGGACTGCTTCTGCTCGGCAACGGTAACGGTCAGCTCCAGCGTCTGGCCCTGACGGTAGACGGAGAGCTTCAGCGTGTCGCCCGCCTTCTTGGCGGTGACGATCTGGACCAGATCGTTGCTGCCGGTGATCTCGGCGCCGTCCACGGCGGTGATGATATCGTTGGCCTGCAGGCCTGCCTGTGCAGCAGGAGCGCCATCTGTCACGGAGCGGACGACCGCGCCGGTGGGAAGGCCGTAGCTCGTCATTTCAGAGCTGACATCTTCAACGGAAACGCCGATGTACGGCTTGACGATATAGCCGTTTTTAATGATGCTCTCCACGATGCTGCGCACCGAGTTGATCGGGATGGCAAAGCCGATGTTATCGATGGACGCCTCACCGGAAGAGCCGCTGCTGGAATACTTCGCATTCGTGATGCCGATGACCTCGCCATAGAGGTTGAACAGCGCACCGCCGGAGTTGCCGGAGTTGATGGCGCAGTCCGTCTGGATGAGGTCCATCGTGACGTTACTCGAGAGCGTGACCTCGCGGTTCAGCGCGCTCACGGCGCCGGACGTCAGGGAGAACGTCAGCTCGCCGAGCGGGTTGCCGATGGCGACCACGGAATCGCCGACGTTCAGCTTGTCAGAATCGCCGAGCACGACGGGCGTCAGGCCGGTCGCGTCGATCTTCAGGACGGCGATGTCGTTGCTCTCGTCGTAGCCGACGATGGTGGCGTCGTAGCTCGTGCCGTCATACATCGTGACCTTCACGGAATTGGAATTTTCAATGACATGGTAGTTCGTCAGGATATAGCCGTCAGCCGTCAGGATGAAGCCGGAGCCGGAGGCAGCGGCCGTCGTCTGATAGCCCCAGTAGTTCGTGGTGATGGAGGTCGTGATGCCGACCGTGGAATTGACGTTGGCGGCATAGACCTCAGCAGCCGTCATTTCCTTGCTCGTGTCGATCTTTGAGACGTTGATGGCCGAGGTGGGACGGTCACCCTGCAGGATGGTGGAGGTGCTGCTGCTGCGCGAGCCGCCGGACGTGCCGGTCATGCTCGTGCCGATGGCCATGGCGCCTGCGCCGACCGCGCCGCCGAGGAGCGAGCAGCACAGCGCCAGCGCGACGACGCGCCCTGCGGTATGCTTCTTCTTCGGCTGCGTATGCTCCGGCTGCTGCGGCATCTGGTAGAGCGGCTGCTGCCACTGATTGCCGCTGGTCTCACTGCTCTGCGCTTCATTCCGGTTCTGCGCATCGTTGTTATCTTCATAGGGATGGAATCCGTCGTTTTCGTACATGATAAGCACTCCTTCGATCAAATTTCTCAGGAACCCCGCCGCGCGGCCGCTTCCGGCTTTGCTGCGGTGCCTTTGTTTTTCTTTCTGGCCACATTGTAGCGCGCCAAGCTGAAATGTTCCTGAAAGAAGGATGAAGGAATTATGAACTTCCGGAAAGCAGGCTGTGAACGGCCCGGATGCGGCATGGTTCCGCCACTTTTCCCATTTCCCGCGTATTTCCCAAGATATTGTGGTCCATCATTTCGAAAAACACAATTTATTGCGTTTCAGTCTCTTTCATTCGCGCAATTTCGCAGCGCAAACGCGTAAAATAGATAGCAGAACAACGCGCACGGCAAAGGAGGAGAGCAGGATGCGCAGAACAGGTGGACTGCTGGAAACAGGGAAAATTCTATATCTTCCGGCCGCACAGATCCGGCCGAATCCGGGCCAGCCGCGGAAGATCTTCGACCCGGCGGGGCTGCAGGAGCTGGCGGCGAGCATTGCGGAATACGGCATCGTGCAGCCGCTGACCGTCCGGCGGCGGGACGGATTCTATGAGCTGGTCGCAGGCGAGCGCCGCCTGCGCGCCGCGCGGATGGCGGGGCTTCGGGAGGTGCCCTGCATCCTGCTGTCGGTGGACGAGGCGCAGAGCGGCATGGTCGCGCTGGTGGAGAACCTCCAGCGGCGCGACCTCGACTACATCGAAGAGGCCGAGGGGCTGGCGCGGCTCATGCGCCTGTATGGTCTGAGTCAGGAGCAGGCGGCCCAGCGCGTGGGCAAAAGTCAGAGCGCCGTGGCGAACAAGCTGCGCTTGCTGCGCCACAGCCCGCAGGTGCTGGCCCTGCTGCGGGAGAACCAACTCTCGGAGCGGCACGCGCGGGCGCTGCTGCGGCTGCCGGAGGAGGAGGACCGGCTGGCCGTGCTGCAGACCGTCATCCGCCAGCAGCTCAACGTGGCAAAGACGGAGGCGTACATCGACGCCTATCTCGCGAAAAAGAACGCGCAGGAGCCGCCGAAGCGCGGCATCCGCAAGCTCATCGTGCGGGATGTGCGGCTGTTCCTGAACAGCGTGAACCACAGCCTCGAGCTCGTCCGCAGTGCGGGTATCCAGGCAGAAACAAAGCAGGAGGAGACGGATCGTGAGATCGTCCTGACCATTCGCCTGCCCAAGCGGGCAGGATGAGAAATAGGGAATTGCAGGAAGGTTCCCAGCCGCGCGCTGTAGGGGAGCGGACAGCCGGGCCCGGATCCGCACTGGCAGCCAGTACAGGGCAGCGATAAAAACGCACAAACCGATTGCGTCTGTACGTTTTCACGGCAGCCTGTACGGACTGCGAGTGCCTTCCCGAGATTGCCACGTCGCTTCGCTCCTCGCAA
>NZ_JBBMFF010000071.1:0-17724 GCF_040096185.1 Faecousia intestinalis
TTCGCGGACGGGGGGGGCATGCCCCGCCCCTACTTTTAATATAAAAACTCCTCCGGGCAGGAGGCCCGGAGGAGCAGCTGTTGTCTTTACTTTTTGACGAGGTACTTGCGCATATCCAGAGAGCAGGCGACCAGAATGATGAGGCCCTTGATGATGTACTGCAGGCTGGAATCGATGGCAAGGAAGGTCAGCGCAGCGAAGATAATACGCAGGATGAGAACACCGAGCACGATGCCGCTGATCTTGCCGGTGCCGCCGACGAACGAAACGCCGCCGATGACGCAGGCCGCAATGGCATCGCACTCATAGTTCAGGCCGGTGGACTGCGTGATGGAGCTGATGCGCGCGCCCTCGATAAAGCCGGTCAGACCGTACATCACGCCCGCGAATGTGTGGACAAGGACCGTCGTGCGGAAGACGTTCACGCCGGAGACATTAGCAGCCTCGGCATTCGAGCCGACGGCGAACATGTTCTTGCCGAACGTCGTCTTGTTCCACAGGAACCAGGTGATGGCAAGCAGGATGATGGCATAAAGCACATACCACGGCAGGCTGACAGCGCCGATGGAGATCATCTTGCCCTTGATGAAGCTCGAATAACCGTCGGACAGGCCGGACAGCGGCTGGCCGTTGTTATCGTTGAGCATGAAGAACACGAGGATCAGGCCATAGGTGATGAGCTGCGTGGCCAGCGTGACGATGAAGGGATGCAGCTTGAACTTTGCAACAAAGAAACCGTTGACAAAGCCGATGATCGCACCGATGGCGATGACCGCAAGAATGGCGATGCAGATACCGGCCCAGGTTGGGATATTCGGCATCCAGCTGAACATTCTGCGGGCAAGGTCCGTCTTCTGCAGCAGGGCGGCAGAAAGGGCAGCGGACAGGCCGACGACACGGCCGCCGGAAAGGTCGGTGCCCGTCAGGACGATGCAGCCCGCAACGCCGAGCGCGAACGGAAGGGACGCAGCGGCCAGCGAGATGATGTTCGTGATGGAGCCGATCTTCAGGAAGTTATGGTTGACGATGGCGGTGTAGATGATGAAGATCGCCATCAGGATGTACAGCGCATTGTTCAGAATGCCGTCCGTCCAGAAGCGGCGCTTGTCGCGCCCGTCCAGCTTGCGGTAGTCCGCAGCCGTATTGCGAATTTTAGTCACAGGATTTGCCATGACCGAGGCCCTCCCTTAAACGTATTTTGCTGCCAGCCGCATGATTTCTTCCTGGCTGGTCGTTTTGGCATCCACTTCACCGGCAAGGCGGCCGCCTGACATGACAAGGATGCGGTCGCAGACGCCCAGAAGCTCCGGCATCTCGGACGAGACCATCAGCACGGTCTTGCCGCGGTTGGCAAGGTCGATGATGAGCTGATATATTTCGTACTTTGCGCCGACGTCGATGCCGCGCGTCGGCTCGTCGAGCAGCAGCACGTCCGGGTCGGTGAGCAGCCAGCGGCCGAGGATGACCTTCTGCTGGTTGCCGCCGGAGAGGCTGCGGATCTTCGTCTCCTGAGACGGCGTCTTGGTGTGCATGGCATCAATGGACCACTGCGTATCCTTCTTCATGGAGCGGTTGCTCAGCCAGATGCCGCGGCGGTGCTTTTTCAGGCTGGAAATGACCGTATTCTCCCGGATATTCAGGATGGAGAAAATACCGGTCGAGCGGCGCTCCTCCGTCAGCAGGGCAAAGCCGTTTTTGATGGACTCGCGCGCATTGCGGTTGCGGCAGGGCTTGCCGTCGAGGGTGATGACGCCGTCCTTGCGGGTCATCACGCCAAAGATGCACTCGAGCGTCTCCGTGCGGCCGCTGCCGTCCAGACCGGCCAGGCCGAGGATCTCGCCGCGGCGCGCCGTGAAGTTCACATCGCGCAGGCCGTTATACTGGCCCGTCAGGTGCTCGACCTTCAGGAAGGGCTCGCCCGGCTTGTTCGTTTTCGGCGGGAACTGATTGTTCAGCTCGCGGCCGACCATCAGGCGGATGATGTCGTTGACCTCCAGCTCGGCAGCCGGGCGGGTCGCAATCCACTGACCGTCGCGCATGATAGTGATCTCATCGGAGATGCGCTTGATCTCCGCCATTTTATGCGAAATATAAATGATGCCCACGCCCCGGTCGCGGAGCATGTTGATAATTCGGAACAAATGCTCGACCTCGTCCTCCGTGAGAGAGGAGGTCGGCTCGTCAAATACGATGACCTTCGAACGATAGGAGACCGCCTTCGCGATCTCGACCATCTGACGCTGCGAAACGGGCATCGTGCTCATGATCCGGTGCGGATCGACATTGATGCCCAGCTCGTCGAATATTTTCATGGTCTCCCGGTACATTTTGGTCTCGTCGACCACCAGTCCGAGATGCTTCGGGTAACGCCCCAGCCAGATATTATCCATAACAGAGCGCTTCAGAGCCTGATTCAGCTCCTGATGGACCATGGCCACGCCATTGTCCAGCGCCTCTCTGCTGTTCTTGAAATTGACTTCTTTGCCTTCCAGGAGGATGGTTCCGCTGTCCTTGTTATAAATGCCGAACAGGCACTTCATCAGCGTGGATTTGCCTGCGCCGTTTTCTCCCATCAGAGCATGGACGGTTCCCCGTTTCAGCGTCAGAGAAACATGATCGAGCGCCTTGACGCCCGGGAAGGTCTTCGTGATATCCGTCATCTGCAGCAAGATATCCTGATCCATATTCATTTCATGTCCTCCTTACTTCCTTGGCCTGTTTGAAAATCTGAAAAGGAGGCTGCCGCCCTGCGGCAGCCTCCCCTTTTCGATTTCGATCAGTCAGAGTTTTTATGTCCGATGCTTACGCGGTGTAGGGAGCATAAGCGACATACAGCTTCGTGGCAACGCCCTCGGCGACGCTGTACATCTCGGTGTTGCTCTCAGCCGTAGCAGCGACGGCGTCCTTCAGAGCGGTGCCTTCGCCGACAGCCTTGGCGATCTGAGCGATGGCGGCAGCCATGCCCTCGGCATCCTGCTTGACGGTGCCGGTCATCTTGCCGTTGGCAATGAGCTCCTTGGCGGAATCGGTGGCGTCAACGCCGAAGACCGGGATGGTCTTGCCGGTGCCGTTGTTGTAGCCCGCGGACTCCAGAGCGGAGATGCAGCCCTCAGCCATGTTGTCGTTGTTGCAGATGATGAGCTCGATCATGTTGTTGTTGCCCTCGTTGTACTGCGAGAGGTTCGTGTTCATGTAATCGAGTGCTGCAGCAGCGGACCACTGGCCGTTCAGGTCGACCTGATAGCCGGAGGTATTGTTGGCATCGAAGTAGACAAGCTCGGGCTTGCCGGCGGCAGTCAGGACAGCATTGGCATCCTCAACGCCGTACTGGGTGCGGTAGATGGCCTCGACGTTTGCCTCGTCGCCCTTGAACATGGCGTAGGAGATCTTGCCGTCGCCGTTCAGGTCGAGCTCGTCATAGTGCTCGAGGACGTACTCGCCGATCATCTTGCCCTGCAGATGGCCTGCCTCGGGGGCGTCGGTGCCGACGAATGCGATGTTCTCATAAGCGTTCAGGACAGAAGCGGAAGCCTCGACGCCGTCCTCATCGACTGCGCGGTTGAAGAAGATAACGGGCACATCGCCGGCCAGCTCCATGATGCCCTTCGCGGTGTCGGAAGAACCGGAGGTGACCATGTTGACGATCAGCAGGTTATAGCCGTCAGCGATTGCGGTCTGGATGGCCTCGTTCTGCGTGGTCTGGTTGCCGTTGGAGTCGAAGTCCTGATAGGTAACGCCCAGCGCGTCCAGCTGTGCATCGAGAGCGGTGCGGACGCTGGAGATGTAGGTGTCGGAATAGGTGTAGTAGAACACGGCGACCTTCAGATCGGTGCCCACAGGGGTGTCGCTGTTGTCGGTGTTGTCGTTGTTCTCAGTGGCGTCGGAAGCGGGCTGAGAAGCGTCCGTCGGTGCCTCGGTCTCGTTGCCGTTGCTGCCGCAGGCGACCAGAGCAACGACCATGACAAGGGCAAGAAGAAGCGCAAGAAGTTTTTTCATTGTCATTCATCCTCCATAAATTTCTGCGGAATCTCCGTTCCGCGTAATTAAATTTTAACAGAATTTGTACAAAAAACAATGAGATTTCTTACGCAGGAAGGGTGAAAACTTCACATTCTTTGTTTTGGATGTCAAAAACAATGCGTCGAATTTGTGCAAAATGCGCATATGTCAACCGAATGAGAACAGTGCCTTCTGATTCTCAATGGTGAACATCGTCTCCTTCGTCACGGTGCGCGTCGCCGTGTCGAGCAGCTCCGCCGTGCGGTAGGTCTGCCCGTCGAGCAGATTGCACACAGCCTCGACCCCGAGGTAGCCCATGGCATAGGGATTCTGCACGATGAGGGCCGAAACGGCCCCGCTCTGCAGCAGGTCGATGCACTTGACGTTCGTATCAAAGCCGACCATGCGCACGCGGCCCGCGAGGCCAAGGGAGTGCACGGCCATGGCCGCGCCGACGGCGATCGGCTCGTTGAAGCCGACGATCACATTGATCTCCGGGTGCTCCACAAGGAGCTGCACCGTGCGGACCTGTGCCGTCGTGGCGTCGGCGTTGACGTTGATCGTATAGATGTCCTTCACACGCGGGTCTCCCGCCAGCGCCTCGCGAAAGCCGCTCTCGCGCTCCTGCCCGTTGCGGCTGCCGAGATCAAAGTTCACGATGCCGACCGTCAGGCTGTCCCAGTCCGTCTGCAGGGCAGCGCGCCCGGCCATGCGCCCGGCCTCGACATTGTCCGTGCCGATGCGCACGCCGACGCCGTCGGAGTCCACGTCGCTGTCGATGACGGCGATCTTCAGGCCCTGCTTGGCCGCGCGGGTGATTGCCTCGGCGTTTTTCGTGTAGCTGATGGCGGAATAGACGATGGCATCTGCACCGGCAGCGACGGCTTCGTCGATAAGACGGTTCTGCTCCTCGTAGTCCTCCTCCGTCTCCGGCCCGCAGATCGTCAGATCGACGTTATACTCCGATTTTGCGGCGTTCGCTCCGGCAAAGGCAGATTTCCAGAATTCCGTGTTCGTGGATTTGGCGATGAACCATACGGAGTTCTGTGACGTGACAGTCTTGCGGCCGCAGCCCGCCGTCAGAAGCACGGCGGCCGTCAGGAAAAGTGCGGCCAGCCGTTTAGCGTTTTTCATACTCTGCCTCCTCCCGCACCTTCGGCATGCGGATATATACGCGCGTTCCCTCGTCGGGCACGCTGTCGATGGTAATGCCATAGGCCGGTCCGAAATAGATCTTCAGTCGATCGTTGACGTTCTTGATCCCGATGCCGGTGTGGTCGCTGCGCTCCTTGCGCAGGATGGCCTGCACCTGCTCCGGCTCCATGCCGGTGCCGTTATCCTCGACGGTGAACAGGATATCGTCCCCGTCCGCGCGGCACGAGATGCGGATCTCCCCCTCATCCACAAGGCCGTTGATGCCATGGTAGATCGCGTTTTCGATGATGGGCTGCAGCGTGATCTTGTTGCACAGGTAGTCCAGGCACTCCTCCTGCACGTCGAAGGAATAGGAAAACTGATTCTTATAGCGGTGGGACTGGATCTGCAGATAGCTCTCGGCATGCTGCAGCTCGCTGCGGATGGGGATGAGCTCGTGGCCGCGGCTGATGCTGATGCGGAACAGCCGCGCCAGCGCATTGACCATCTCGACGGCCTCGGCATTTCTCCCCTGCTCGCACATCCACGCAATGGAGTCGAGCGTATTATAGAGGAAGTGCGGGTTGATCTGCGCCTGCAGCGCGCGCAGCTCCGTCTTGCGCAGGTTGACCTCCTCGGCACGCACCTGCTCCATGAGGCGCTGGATCTGCACGACCATCTGTCCGAACGAATCCGACAGGGCGCGCACCTCGCGCGCACCGCCGACCGGAACATAGGTGAAATTGTCCGCAGCCTGCTCGAACTGACGCATGGCTGCCGTCAGGCCGTGCATGGGGCGGGAAAGCGTGCGGAACAGCACGAAGCTGATGATGACGGCGGCCAGCAGGATACCGATGCCGGAGGCGGCCAGAATGCGGCTGACCTCCTGCACGCTCTCGGTGATGAGCTCCTCGACGAAGCTCACACCGACAACGCGCCAATGGCTGTTTTCCAGCGAGGTGAGCGTATAGATCATGCTGCCGCTCTCGTTGCTGCCGTCCGGCAGGCCCGCGATGAGCGATGTGTTCTCCCGCTTGAGGTCGGAATAGATGAGCTGCTGCTGCGGGTGATAGATGATGTTGCCGCTCTGGTCCATCAGGAAGCAGTAGCCGTGCTGGCCGATGCCGACGTCGTTCAGGTAGGCGGAAATGCTGCTGAAGCTGATGTCCAGCGCGATCCATTCCTCGCGGCCCGGCGCATCGAGCGGCGCAACGAGCGTGACGACCCACGGATAATAGCCCTGAAAGATCGAGGCCACATGAGGCGTGGAGACATAGCCGTCGGCATAGTCGTCCATTTTATTGGGATCAAACGAAAGATTCTGATAAATCTCCGTGCGCTTTGCCCCGCGCGACCGGCAGTCCACAAGCCCGCCCGCCGCGTCATAGGTCGTGACGGCCACAACGTCCGGCCGGATCTGCAGGAAGGCGGCAAAGAAGTCGTCCCGGTCCTGCCGCGGATCCTCGAGCTTGCGCTCGAGCAGCTCCATGAGGCTGTTGACATCGTCCAGATAGTCCTCGACCGTCTTGCCTACCTGGGCGACGGACTGGCGCGCAGAGGTCTGCACGCTCCGGATGAGCGAGCGCTGATAGGTCTGCAGGAACACGGCCATGGCTCCCAGCACGATGGCCGTGATGGTACCGACGAGCGCCAGCACCAAAATGGATGTCATGCTCAGGCCGCGTCTTTTCCGCGTCATGCTCCATCGCCTCCCCGCTCGCTCTCGGCCCGGCGCAGCTGCGCGGGCGATGTGCCGTAGTATTTTTTAAAGCAGAAGCTGAAATAGTGCTGGTCGGAATAGCCGCACTGCCGCGCGACCTCGTAAATTTTCAGGCTGCTCGTCGTCAGCAGGGCGTGGGCGACCTCCATGCGCTTTTTGATAAGCAGGTTCATGAACGTGTCGCCTGCGTACTTCTTCATATTGGCGCTGAGGTAGTTCGGGCTGACGTGAAGCTGCTCGCTCACGCCGCTGAGGGAGAGGTCCTCCTCCATATACTGCTTTTCAATGGTCTCCATGGCCTGCGCACACAGCAGGCTCACGCCGTCACGCCGCCGCTCGGCCAGCAGGTCGCGCGCCGCAAGGCACAGCGCCGTGACGCGCCGCTGCAGCTCCTGCGGGGGTGAAATGGAAAACAGCGGCTCCGGGATACGGCACCGGCGCAGCAGCGCAGCCGCCTCCCCCGGCGAGACTGCCGTGTGGAGCACGCGCTGGGCCAGTGCCAGCACCTGCAGCGTCACGCTGTCGCTCTCCGCCGTGCCGCTCGATGCGCCGAAGCTCTGCACGAGCTGCTTTTCCAGCTCCTCACGGCTGCCGGAGCGCAGCAGATTGTCCAGCGGCGCCAGCAGGGCGCTGAGGTCCGTCTGCGCCGTTCCGCTCTCCGCCGCGATCTGCGAAATGTGATAGATGCCGCTCTCGCCCGCAAAGCGCTGGGCGTCCACCGCCTCGCGGCTGGCCGCGTGGCAGCGGCAAAAGCTCGTAAACGGGTGACTGATGCCCACGATCGCCCGCAGCTCCAGCACACGGGCGAAGGACTGGCGCAGCTCGTCGATGGCAAGCTCCAGTCCGCGCGGCTCCTCCTCCGCGATCAGCAGCGTCAGCAGACGTCCGCCGGAATACACGCTCCGGCTGCGGCAAAGCTTGCCAAGCAGCATGTCCACGGTATAGGCCATGTCCGGCGTCGTGCGGTTCTTGCCGTCCTGCTCCAGCCGGATGGCAAGGACCGTCAGAGAATACCGCTCCTGCCCGGCAGCCAGAATGCCCGCGCCGACCAGAGAGGCCCGCAGCGCGGGATCGTCCTGCTGCGCCTCCTCGGCAAAGCCGTCGAGCAGCAGCGGCAGCAAAAGCTCGCGCCAGCCGCTCTTTTCCGGCTTCTGCGGCAGCAGGCGGGCGAATTTCCGGCGAATCTTCCCGCGGATCTCCGCCAGTGCCTCCGTCAGCTCCCGCATGCTGATGGGCTTGAGTAGATAGCTGATGACATTATACTCAATGGCTTTCTGGGCATAGGCGAAGTCGTCATAGCCGCTCAGGAAGGCGATCTGCGTCAGCGGCCGCAGCTCGCGCACCTGCTGGGCCAGACTCACACCGCTGATATAGGGCATGCGGATGTCCGTCAGCAGCAGATCCGGCTGCAGCTGCTCGACGAGCTGCAGGGCATCAAGACCGTTCCCGGCGCTCCCGACGAGGCGGAAGCCGATCTCCTTCCACGGGATCATGCTGCACACCGCTTCGCGGAGCTCCGTCTCGTCATCCGCCACGATCACGGTCAGCAGTTCCTTCTGCTCCATGGCTGTACCCTCCTTGTCGTTTTCTTTTCATGATATCCTATCACAGGGTGCCCCGTCAAGCGAATGGCCATGATTTTTCCAAATCCCAGCAAAAAGGATAGGATTTTTGTCCCGGCTGTGCTATAATTTAATGGCTAATGTTTGAATGGGAGGCCATTACCATGAAGAGACTCGGGTCCACCCGTGCAGCCGCACTGCTCGGCATCACCGGCGGCGCAGCCGTGCTCGCAGCGATCCTGCGCTGGGTGCAGCTCAGCAACGATATCAAAAGCAACGGTGCCGTCCTGCCGGGGCGTTACCTCTATCTCGTCATCGCCGTGCTGAGCGTGGCCGTGCTGGCCGCGCTGGCCGTTCTGATCCGCCCGCTGCGCCGCCAGACGCGCTGGGAGGAGATCTTTTCCGGCGGAAAGCTGCCGAATATCCTGCACATCGCCTCGGCCGTGTGCTTCGTGATCGGCGGCGTCATGCTCTACTATGCATCCCTGCCGAAGACGGAGGACGAAGCCCTCGCCCTCACGCAGCTGCAGAAGACGATAAACCTGCTCATCCCGCTGCTCGGCGCCGTGTGCGCAGTCACGCTTGTTGCCTTTGCACGCAAGTGCCTGCGGCACGAGAAGCCCTCTCCGCTGCTGTATATGATCGTGAGCGTCTATCTGATCGTGCGCCTCATCGTGAATTTTCAGAAGTGGAGCACCGATCCGTCGCTCAACGACTTCGTCTATCACCTGTTCGCCGCCATCAGCTGCATGCTGGCAGCCTTCCAGCTCGCAGGCTTCAGCTTCGGCAAAGGCAAGCGCCGCATCACGCTGTTCTGGTCGCTGTGCGCGGTCTATTTCTCGGCCATCTCCATCGTGGACTGCCTGTGCGGCCGCGCGAACGACGCCGGCATCCAGGTCGCCCTGCTGCTGACCATGGCTGCAAGCAGTCTGCAGCTGCTGTGCAACCCCGCGCAGAACGAGCCGGAGGAAAAAACGCTCTGAAGCCCGGAAAAACACGGTGCAGGCCCCACAAAGGCCGCACCGTGTTATTTTCTGTACCGGAATATGCAAAAAACGTAGGGTACACGCATTCACGAAATGCCCGCCACAGTCAACCGGCCGTGGCGGGCATTTTTGGTCTCCTACACCCACCGCAGCTGCGGGGCCGGGGTGCCGAACAGGGCACGGCGCATGCCGCGGTCGAGCAGGATACCGATGCCGCACAATGGGAACCACAGGAGCGTGAACGGCAGGCAGATCTGCCCGAGCAGGTTGAACGGTGCGGCGGAATAGTCCCACACGCCAAGGTGCATCACGCGGTTGACGAGCACGCCCGTCCAGAATTCAAAAAACGTCACGATGCACGCGCCCAGCGCCATCTGCGCCAGCAGCGGCATACGTACGCGCCGCCCGAGGCTGCTGACCGTCCAGAAGCACAGCCCGCCCAGCAGGAACATGCTCCCGTGCGTCCACTGCCGCCACAGCAGCTCCACCGTGCAGTAGAACATCCCGCCGAGGTAGAACACCACGGCATTCTCCCAGATGCGCTGCACTCTGCTTTTTCGCATTTTGATCCTTCCCTTCTGAAATATCCTGTGGGAAGCATATCCACATCGGCGAAGATTCAAACCGGAGAATGCAAAACGGTCCCCATGCGGCCTGCCGCGAATGCAACGGTCGGCTCGCCAAACTGCGTGTTGAGCTGCGTCAGCTTCACGGTGGCATTCTTCAGGGCGCTGGTCGCCGTCTGCGACGAAGGTGACGACCGTGCCGTCCGCCTTCAGGCCGATGCTGTTGCGCGGCATCAGTGCCGTATCCTCCGCGCTGACAACGATCTGGCCGCCGCGCAGTCCTTGCAGGTCCCGTCTGCATGATGAGCTTGTTCACTCTGCGCAAAAAATCGGAGGACGCGTCTGCGTCCTCCAAATATTACTGTGCCAAGGGCAGCACCGCACCATGCAGCAAGCGCATGCGCGGGTCAAGGGCAACACCGCACAATTTAGCCGCGAGTCAGGGGCAGCCCCGCACAATTCAGCAAGAGCATTCGGCGAGAGATTTTTTGTCGAGACAAGATTTGGAAAGTGCAGGCGTACTTTGTGTACCCGCAAGGGGCATGCCGCATCCGTAAGGCGGCAAAGCCGCCAACGGCTGCGCAATACGTCAAACTTTCCGAATCGATGGATCGGCAAAAAATATCCGGCGAAGGCCGCAGATGCAATTGTGCGGGGTTGTCCAAATTAGATGTATTGCTGCTTGATAACGTCGATGACACCACGGGTCGTCAGGCGCAGGGCCGGGATGACCGGCAGCGACATGAACGACAGCGTCATGAACGGGTCGATGCCGCGGGACACGCCCAGCTCAAAGGCGCGCTCCTTCGCAGCCTCCAGCTGGTCGTTGACCTCGACAAGGCTGTCCTCGCTCATGAGGCCCGCGATCTGCAGGACGAGCTCGCCGAGCACAGTCCCGTTCTCCACAACGGTGATGCCGCCGCGGTTCTCGACGATGCGGTTGGCCGCAAAGGCCATATCCTCCTCATTCGCGCCGACGACGATGATGTTGTGTGAGTCGTGCGAGATGGACGTGGCGACCGCGCCGCGCTTCAGGCCGTAGCCCTTGAGATAGCCGATGCCGATGTGGTGCGTGTTCTTGTGGCGCTCCACGACGGCGATCTTCAAAATGTCGTTCTCCGGGTCGATGGCGCTGGCATAGCCCGCGTCCGTCGAGACGATCTCGCCGGGGACCAGCCCGATGACGCCGCGCGGACGGGCGTCGTGGAAGTCCTCCGCCGTCAGGTGGGCAACATGGAACGTGTCGTGCGCGCGCTCGACGAGGTAATCCTCGATGCGCGGGGCCTCGAAGTCATGCACCGCGCCGTTGCTGCACGTCAGCATGCCCTTGCGGAACACCATCTCCACATTAAAATCGTCGAAATTGTCGATGATCGCAAAATCGGCCAGATAGCCCGGCGCGATGGCGCCGCGGTTGTTCAGGGCGAAGTAGCGGGCGGGGTTGTGGCAGGCCGTCTTCACGGCGACGATGGGATCGATGCCGTAGTGGATGGCCTTGCGGATGAGATAGTCGATATGGCCCTTTTCCAGCAGGTCGCTCGGGTGCTTGTCGTCCGTGCAGAACATGCAGCGGTCGTAATACGGCTGTCTGAGCAGATCGACGAGTGCCTCGAGGTTGTGCGCAGCCGTGCCGTCGCGGATCATGATGAACTGGCCGTTGCGCAGCTTCGCCATGGCGTCGTCCATATCGGAGCACTCGTGGTCGGAATAGACACCCGCCGCGATATAGGCAGCCAGAGCCTTGCCGGACAGGCCGGGCGCATGGCCGTCGATCTTCTTGTGGTGCGCCTGCGCCGCAACGATCTTGGCGATGACCTCCTTGTCGCCGCCGACGACGCCGACATAGTTCATCATCTCGGCAAGGCCCTGCACGCGGGCGTGGTCATAGAACGAGTCGATGGCGCGGTAATCGAGGTTCGCGCCGGACTCGTCCAGCGGCGTGGCGGGCACGCAGCTCGGCAGCATGAAGCGCACGTCGATGGGCAGGCCCTCCGTGGCCTGCAGCATATAATCAATGCCGTCGGTGCCCATGACGTTCGTGATCTCATGCGGATCGGTAATGACCGTCGTGGTCCCGTGCGGCAAAACGGCGCGGACAAACTCGCGGGGCGAGACGAGCGAGGATTCCAGATGGATGTGGGCGTCGATGAAGCCGGGGCACACGATCTTGCCGCTGACATCATACTCCACCTCACCGGCATAGTCGCCCATGCCGACGATCTGTCCCTTGGCCACGGCAATATCCCCATGGCAAAGCTCATTGGAAAACACATTGACGTAAGAGGCATTCTTCAGCACAAGATCTGCCTTCCGGCGGCCCGTGGCGACTTCGACCAGATATTGCTTTTTCATCAGCTTCCGCTGGATCCGGGCGGCGTAGGTTTCGTTGGTATTGGCCATGCACAACATCCTTTCGTTTCTGGTTTCTGCGGGGGTGGAATTTGATACATACTACCACATTTTTTATGCGTTCGCAACCGGAATTTTCCACAAATTTCCACGCCCGATTTTGTGTGCTTGCACAAGACCCGCCTGCCGTGTATAATGGAGGCACAGAAAGGAGCTGCTTTCATGAACACCCTGCTTCACATCTGCTGCGCGCCCTGCGCCAACCAGTGTATCGACGTGCTGCGCACGGACGGCTACGCCGTCACGGGCTACTGGTATAACCCGAACATCCACCCCTTCACGGAATATCGCAGCCGCCGCAACTGCCTGCGCGACTACGCCGCCTCCATCGGGCTGCCGCTCATCGAGCGCAACGACTACGGCCTGCGCCCCTTTGTCCGCGCCGTGGCCGAGGATATCGACGGCCGCTGCGTCAAGTGCTACTCCATGCGCCTGTATGCCGCCGCGCACGAGGCCAAAGAGGGCGGCTTTGATTCCTTTACCTCCTCGCTGTTCATCAGCCCGTATCAGAACCACGAGCTGCTGCGCGAGGTCGCAGAGCGTGCCGCCGCCGAATACGGCGTGACGTTCCTCTACCGCGATTTCCGCCCGCTGTTCCGCGCCGGGCAGGAGCGTGCGCGGGAGCTTGGCATGTACATTCAGAAATACTGCGGCTGCGTCTTCTCCGAGGAGGAGCGCTATCTCAAGGCGAAGAAAATTCTGCGGTAAACGGCTGCCATGGCGGCAAGCATTTTATGCATCGACAAATTCGTAGTCGAACGGCTCGTTGAATTTTTCCCTGAATTCCTGATTTCGCTGCAGGATCCTGCGGATCATTTCAGGGAACGGGACTCCGGCCGAGTTTTTCCAGGCCGCCGGAAGCCGATTCGCTCCGACCACCGTTACCTTACCGGCCGGACACTCCTTTGACAGTACGTCCCAAAAGGCGTCCCAGTTTTTCCCGAATCCGTCCGAAAAAACAAATGCAGTCTGGATACGCCCCCAAAAATCTTCCCATCCGCCGACCCCGGTCAGGTCAACCGTCACATGCTCCGGGCACGTTTTGTCGTTTTCCATGTGGTAATCCCTCCCTATATGATCTCATAAAACGTCTCGTAATGGTCGTATGTAACAAATATCAGTCCGTCGTTTGACCAAACGATACGATGCCGATTTCTTTGTCCTTCGTAGTAGTTTATATCCGCCTCATACCAGACTCTCCCCGGCGCAGAGGGGAGGTGACCATTATCGTTACTGTAAACCCCTCCGTAAATCATCATGTCCGGTGCATATTTCCGAGGTGGTTTCCCGGGTTTATAGCCGCGGGCATACATTTCTTCCCAACTAATATCATACTCCGGCAGTCTCCCATTATATTTTATCCACCAATCCGCACCATCTGTTCCGTCTTTTGTCCCAAAGCCGGCAATTACGGAATTCATCGCGCATATTTCGCAGCGGCAATTGAAATGCAGCGGAGGCGCTGCATCCACGGTCTCGTCCATAGCATAGATTTTTCCATGCGCCGTCTTGCAGACAACGCACACTTTGATGTCGTGTTCCGTTACCCAGTGTTTCCAGCGATAGCTCTGCCCGGCAGGCGGAGCATAGAAATCGTTTTTTCCTTTTCGGAGGATCGTACCCCGCATCATTTTTTGAATCGGCATTTTCCGTCTTCCTTTCACTCTAACACAGGAATTCTGCATTTTCAATCTTTCTTTTCTGATATCATATACCATTTCTACAAAAAACCTGTCGAATCATCGGGAAAAATCTATGGATAATTGATGGAGCCGGATGCGATCCCGGCTTCCTGCACAAAAGCCGCATGGGCGTCTCTCTCCCCGCATACGCTTGTACCAAGAAACCAAGCTGGGGAGCTGATGGATATGCGAAAATGGCTGACTGCCCTTCTGGCGGCCGCGATGCTGCTGACCGCTGCGCCGCCCCTCCGTGCCGCCGGGCCGGACATCGCCGCGCCCTCCGCCATCCTGATGGATGCCGCAACGGGCACGGTGCTCTATGAAAAGAACGCCTCGGAGCGGCTGCGCCCGGCGTCCGTGACGAAGGTCATGACGCTGCTGCTCGTCATGGAAGCGCTGGACACCGGCCGCATCGGCTGGGACGACACCGTCATCGCCTCGGAGGCCGCCTGCGCCAAGGGCGGCAGCCAGGTCTATCTGGAGCTGGGCGAGGAGATGAGCATGGACGAAATGCTCAAATCCGTCGTCGTAAGCTCCGCAAACGACTGCGCCACGGCGCTGGCGGAGCATGTGGCGGGCAGCGAGAGCGCGTTCGTCGGCATGATGAACCGGCGCGCGCAGGAGCTGGGCCTGCTCGACACGAATTTTGTCAACTGCACGGGGCTGGACGATGCGCCGGAAGCGGCCGAACACCTGACAACGGCGCACGACATCGCCGTGATCTCGCGGGAGCTTCTGAAGCACGACCGCATCCGCGACTACACGACCATCTGGATGGACACGGTGCGCGGCGGGAAATTCGGCCTTTCGAACACGAATAAGCTCGTGCGCTTCTATCAGGGCACGACCGGTCTGAAGACGGGCTATACCTCGGCCGCGGGGCACTGCCTCGCCGCCTCGGCCAAGCGTGACGGGATCGAGCTCATCGCCGTCGTGCTGCACTGCGCCAGCTCCGCAGACCGCTTTTCCTCCGCCAAGGCCCTGCTGGACTACGGCTTTGCCAACTATGCCCTTGTCTCGGCCGAGATGCCCGAGCCGCTGCAGCCGGTCCCGGTCACGCTCGGGCAGAAGGCCGCCGTGCAGCCGGAGCTGCAGCAGGCCGCGCCGATCCTCATCGAAAAGGGTCTGCAGGCCGCCGTCACCCGCACGGTCACGCTGGCCGAGCGGGTGGAAGCGCCCGTCGCCGCGGGCCAGCAGCTCGGCACGCTGACCATCTCCGCCAACGGCGAGACGCTGGCCGAGATCCCCATCATCGCGCCGGAGGCCGTCGAACGGCTGACCTGGTGGGAGCTGACCTGCCGCCTGCTGCGGCGGCTGTGCATGACCATGCCGGAAGAGTAAGGCAGAAAACGTAAAAATTTCCGCGCCGCAGGACCCGAATCGGGAACCTGCGGCGCGGCTTTTCTGTCATATAGGGTGAGAGGCCTCATAACCCCGCGGCCCGGCCGCGGACGAAACCCGAAGGAGAACAGGATGGACGAAACATGGATCCTGCAGCGCTTCCTCGCACGCGATGAGGAGGGACTTGCCGCAGCCTATGCGCAGCTCGGCCCCGGCCTGACCGCCCTTGCGGCACGGATCGCCGGCCCGGAAACGGCCGAGGAATGCGTGAATGACGCCCTGCTGGCCGCATGGCAGGCCATTCCGCCGCTTGCGCCGGTGCATCTGGCGGCCTATCTGGCCAAGCTGACGCGCAATGCGGCGCTGAACCGCTATCGCGCGCAGAATGCGCAGAAGCGCGGCGGCAGCATCGTCGCCGTCTCGCTCGACGAGCTGGCGGAGTGCCTGCCGGGCGGCGAAAGCCCGGCCGACCGCGCGGAGGCGGAGGTCCTGCGCAGCGCGCTCTCCGCCTTTCTGCGCACGCTCCCGGAGCGTCAGCGGCAGGTCTTTCTGGCGCGGTATTTTTACGCCCTGCCGCTGAGCGACATCGCCGCCCGGTTCTCCATGCGGGAAAACACCGTAAAGACGACGCTGCACCGCACGCGCCGCCGTCTGCGGGACTATCTGGAACAGGAGGAACTCTTATGAGACCGGAGGATCTGTATGATGCCTTCCACGAGATCGACGATGATCTGCTGAAGCCGCTGCCCGAGGCTGCGCCGCGCCGGCATCCGGCGCTCCGCTGGGGCGCGCTTGCGGCCTGCGCCCTGCTGGCCGCAGGCGGACTGCTCTGGCTGCGGCCGTGGAAAAATGCCGCGCCGCAGTCATCTCTTGCCGTTCCCACGCTCGCGAGTGAGCCGACAGCAGGCGAACCGTCGGCTGCGGGCGAACCGGCCATTCCGGAGCCTGCGGAGCTTGTCTACGGCACGGAGCTTTTTGCCGCCGCTGCCGACATCAGCTATCCGGAGGGTTATTTTATCCGCACGCTGTCCGAGGCGCAGCTGGCCTCCATCTGGGGGCAGGAGACGCTCTGGCTGACGGACGCGGAGAACGAGGTCATCTATGACGGAAGCGGCGTTCCGTGGATCGTGCGCCTGACGGTGCAGACGGCAGACGGCACGCTCACGGCCGAGCTTTCGCCGGAGCACCTGCCGCCCGCCTGTCTGGCCGAGCCTGCTGAGGAGACGTGCGAAGTCTTCGGCGTCCCCGTGGCAGCGGCCGCAGGGCCGTCCCACGCCGTCGTCAGCTTCGTGCGCGGCGAGGGCGCAGACGCCGTTGGCATGCGCATCACGATGGAGGGGGAGCTTCCCCCGCTGCAGGAGCTTGCCGCGCGGCTCGTCACGCAGTCGCTGGAGCCGGACGGCGTGCTGCAGCTGCATCAGCTCGAAACGGCGGACATTCCCGTCTGGCGCAGTGAGCAGCTGGACGAGGAGGCGGCCTATGCCGACGAGCGCTTTGGGTGCTATCTCCCCACGGCGGTCGCCCTCCCCTTTGATCGCGCGCACCGCGAGCTGGGCGAAGGCCGCGACTGGCTGACGGCCAGCTGGAGCGCCGATGTGCAGAACCTGACGGTCACCGTCAGCCATCCGTCGGAGATCCCGACGCTCGTTCACGCGGACGAAACGGCGCGCTACGACCTGCGCCTGCCAGAGGACGGCGCAGCCGTCGACCCGGACGCGCGGAATTTTCCGGTTTTCTACCGGGAGGAGCTGACGCGGGATGTGCTGGCCGCGCGGCTGTGGCAGGGTGATTTTGCGGGCTGCTCCGGCGCGAGCTTCGGCGTGCTCGAGCCGGACGGCACCCTGCTGGAGATCAGCGTCTATGCGCAGGACCCGCTGGCGCTGCTGGGATTTTTGCTTGATGGATAAGGCTTGTGATATGGGATATCTATAGCGCGCTGCAGGGGACGGGCATGCCCTTCCCGGCGCCGCACCGGCGCAAGAAACAGACTATCGTTACAATGGTAAAACCGATTACGTCTATAGCGGCGCTCACTGCGCAGCCGTTGGCGGCTTTGCCGCCTTACGGATGCGGCGTGCCCTTTACGGGCGGCGAGCGCCTTGCAGGCTGGCAAGTTATGGAGTGACATCGTTGACCGCGCAATGCCCCCAGATTTGTCATTCCGAGGAGCGAAGCGACGTGGGAATCTCGCTGGACCCGGCTGGATAACAGGGTACTTCCGGCAAAAACGTAACTGCCTACCCGAGATTGCACCCCAAGGGCACTTCCTCGCGCTTCGCGCTCAGGGCGCCACGTCGGCCTGCGGCCTCCTCGCAATGACAAATC
>NZ_JBBMFF010000072.1:0-4802 GCF_040096185.1 Faecousia intestinalis
AAGTCCAATGGGCTTTTCGGCAGCGCGCCGCTGAGGGAAACCTCAGCGGCTCTTTTCGCATGCACGCAATTCCGCCCTCACTGCATACAATGAAACGGGAGGTGGAATATGGAAAATCCGATCGTTTGGGCACTGATCGCGACGCTTGGGACGTGGGCCGTGACGGCCGCCGGCGCGGCGACGGTGTTCCTGTTCCGCAGGCCGTCGCCGGAGGCAATGAACCGCATGCTGGGCTTCTCGGCAGGCGTCATGATCGCGGCGAGCTTCTGGTCCCTGCTGCAGCCCGCCATTGCCCGCGCGGCAGAGCAGGACGGCCTGCCGCCATGGCTCGTCGCCACACTGGGCTTTTTGCTGGGAGCCGTCTTCCTCTGGGCATCTGACCGCGTGGTCACAAGGGCCAGCAGCAGACCGGGGCGGGGAAGCGGGACGAATCATGTCGTTCTCCTTATCCTCGCGATCACACTGCACAATATCCCGGAGGGGCTGGCTGTCGGCGTGGCCTTTGGGGCACTCCAGCGCGGCGCGTCGCCGGAGGCGGTCATGGGTGCAGTCAGCATTGCATTCGGCATCGGCCTGCAGAATTTTCCGGAGGGAGCGGCCGTCTCCATGCCGCTGCGGCGTGAGGGCGCGGGGCGGCTGCGCAGCTTCCTGCTCGGGCAGGCCTCTGGGCTGGTTGAACCGGTCGCGGGCGTGCTGGGTGCATTGCTCGTCGGCTCCGTTGAGGCGATCCTGCCCTATGCGCTTGCCTTTGCGGCGGGCGCGATGATTCTTGTGGCCGTCCATGAGCTGATCCCGGAATGTCAGCGCAACCGCGAGGCGCGCCCCTACACAGCCACGATGGGCATTGTGGCTGGATTTGCGATCATGATGCTGCTGGATGTCGCCTTGGGGTGATTTGCAAGCTTTTCCGGGGAAATAGCGGCGCGTTCCGTCATCCTCCCCGGAAAACCGCGATTTCCGTTGACTTCCGCTGCGTGGGGAAGTATAATAAACACGTATAACTTCCGATTGGAGACATTGCGTATGAAGAAAGCCCTGATCCTGCTGGTTGTGCTCGTGCTGCTGGCCGGACTTCTCTTTGGATTGTATCATTTCCTTTGGACGGCGGATAATTTTGCGGCGCTCGGAGAGAAGGCCATGAAGAGCGGCAACTATGCCCGCGCGGTTGACCGCTATACGACGGCCGTCTCGCTTGCGCCGGACAATGTGGACTATGTGCTGGCGCTTGCGGATGCCTGCCTGGCTGACGGCAGCTACACGCGCGCGGAGCGCACGCTTGTGGAAGCCATCCGCACGGCCCCCTCGGAGCAGCTCTACCGCCGCCTGAGCGCAACCTATGTGGCGCAGGACAAGCTGCTTGATGCCCAGCAGATGCTCGACAGCATCACGGACCCGGCCATTCGCGCCTCGTTGGAGGCGGCCCGCCCGGCAGCCCCAGCACTGACGCCGGATGGCGGCGAATTCTCGGATTATATCACGGTCTCGGTCTCTGCACCGACCGGCACCGTCTATGTATCCGTGACGGAGCAGTACCCCTCGACGGCGGACGCGCCCTATGCTGAGCCGATCGCCCTTCCGGCAGGCTCCACGCATGTTTCCGCCATTGCCGTCAGCGACGACGGGCTTGTCAGCCCGCTCACGGAGGCGGACTATCTGATCGTCGGCGTCGTCGAGGAGGTCACGTTCACGGACAGCGCCTTTGAGCAGTATGTGCGAGACCTTATTCTCAAGCCGTCGCCGTCCGTCATCTACACGAGCGACCTGTGGGCCGTGACGGAGTTCGTCATGCCGGAGGAGGTCGCGGATTTCTCGGACCTGCATTACTTCACGGGCCTGCACAGCCTGACGATCCACAACGGTATGTTTGACGACTATACCTTCCTGATGGAGATGCCGTATCTTGAGAAGCTGGACCTCTCCGGCTCCCTTGTCTCGGCACAGACGCTCGAATATATCGGCACGCTGACCGACCTGTCCGATCTGAACCTCAGCGGCTGCGGCCTTTCGAACATCGTGGCGCTCTCCGGCGCGAAGGCAATGGAGCACCTCGACCTGTCCGATAACAGCATCTCCAACATCGGCGCGCTCTCCAACTACAGCGGCCTGAAGACGGTAGACCTGTCCCGCAATGCCATCACGGCGATCGATGCGCTGGACGGCCTGACGAAGCTCACGGCGCTCGACCTTTCAGAGAATGACATCACGAGCGTGTCTGCCTTGGCCAAGTGTACGGAGATGACGGAACTGAAACTTGCCAGCAACCGCATCACGAGCGTCGCGCCGCTGTCAGGCATGCGCGCCCTGACGAAGCTGGATCTTTCGAAAAACGCCCTGACGGACGTCTCCGGCCTCGGCTCGTGCCTGCAGCTTACAGAGCTGCGCCTCTCGGACAACCAGCTCGAGAATGTCGACAGTGCGGCCTCGCTCGTGAACCTGACATACCTTGACATGAGCCACAATCTCGTCAAGGAGCTGCCGCCGTTTACGGAGACGTGCCGGCTGCAGCAGTTCTACGGTTCCTATAACCAGCTTTCCGATATCAGCGGCCTCGCCGGCCTGCCGGAGCTGAATTATGTGGATGTGGATTACAACACCGACATCACGGATATCGAGTGCCTGAAGGCCTGCCAGAACCTCGTGCAGGTCAACGCATTCGGCACGAAGATCACGCATGTGACGGAGCTGTCCGACATGGGTGTTGTGGTCTATTGGGACCCGACCTCCACGATTGCCGGATAAGAACAAATGCCTCGCTGCATTCGCAGCGAGGCATTTGTTTTTCAGACGGTTGCCGGTTTCGCCGGGTTCCGGAATACTTTGCGGTATAGGTAGAAAAAGTAGACCATTTCGGCCCCGGCTGTCAGCGTCCAAGACACCGGATAGAGCAGGTAGAGTGAGGCAATGGTCCCGACGGAGGCGAAGATCGTGTAGACCCAGATCACGCGGAACACGCACGAGCCAAGCACGACGATGATCGTCGGCACAACACAGCGGCCAAGGCCGCGGGAGGCCGCGATAGTGCAGTCCATAAAGGCCGAGATGGCATAGGAGAAGCCCATGATGCACAGGCGGTGCATACCGGCGGCGGCGACCTCAGCCGAGTCCGTGAAGAGGGCGAGGAAGCCGCGGCCGAAGAACACAAGGCTCAGGCCGAGCACGGCGCCCGCCGCGAACGAGTAGCTGAGGCTGATCCAATAGGTCCTACGCACGCGGTCGCGGTTGCCCGCGCCGTAGTTCTGCCCGATGAAGCTGGCACAGGCTGTGTGGAAGGCAGCCATGACGTCGTAAATAAGGCCGTCTGCGTTGGCGGCGGCGGAGTTGCCTTCGACCATCAGGGCGTCGAAGCGGTTGACGCCTGCCTGAATGAACAGGTTGGCAACGGCGAAGATGGCGTTCTGCAGACCAGCGGAGCAGCACAGTGTCAGCAGGGGGGCGAGCTTGTCGCGGTGAAGGCGGATGCATTTCGGCCGGACTCCGTAGGCATCCTTCGTCCGGACGAGAGCAATGAGGATCAGGACGGACGACAGGTACTGCGTCAGGATACTGGCCAGTGCGACGCCGTCGGCGCTCATGCCGCAGACGATGACGAAGAAGAGATTCAGAGCGACGTTCAGAATGCCCGCGATGAGCAGATAAAGCAGGGGGCGGCGGGTATCGCCCGCAGCGCTCAGAACGGCATTGCCAAAGTTATAGAGCGCCATGGCGGGCATGCCGAGGAAATAGATGCGCAGGTAGATCGTCGCGCCGTCGATCAGCTCTTCCTTTGTGCTGAGCAGCTTCAGCAGAGGAACGGCCGTCAGCTCGCCGAGCAGCAGGAGCACCGCGCCGAAGATGAGGCTCAGGGCAAGGGCCGTATGGACGGTGCGCTGCGTCTCCTCGCGGCTGCCTGCGCCGAGAAAGCGCGCAACAAGGGCATTGATACCGCTGCCAAGGCCAATGAGAAAACCCGTAAACAGGGTAACGAGTGTTGCCGTAGACCCGACAGCACCGAGCGCGATCGGGCCGGAGAAACGGCCTACGACGGCGATGTCCGACATATTGAACAGGACCTGCAGAACATTCGACAGCATCAGCGGCAGGCTGAAGGCAAGGATCTGCTTCCCGAGCCGGCCATGCGTCAGGCTGCCGGCTGCTTTCGTTTCCATGGTATCTTCTCCAGTCGTCATAAAATGGGCTGCAGCAGATCGGATGACTGCTGCAGCGGTGTAGACACAATGAGTATATCACATACGCTCTGGGCGTGCAAGAGAGATTCGAAAAAATGTTCCTGCTTGACGAGACCGGCCGGTTCCTGTATACTAAATACGGAAAATCAGAAGAAGGAGTGCAGACTTTGGGAGAAAAGATCATTCACGGGATCCATAGATTTCTGGAGATTCTCGAGATCGTGCTGGCTGCCATCATTGTGCTGGTGCTCGTTGCGCTGATGGGCATCGAGATCTGGGAGCTTGCGCGCGATCCGTCCGTTTTTCTGGCGGAGGGCTTTCTCGATTCATTCCTGAGCAGCATCACGTCGCTTGTCGTGGCGGTGGAATTTGTAAAAATGCTGCTGCGGCCGACCGTCGGCAACACGCTGGAGCTGCTCATCATGGCGCTGTCGCGCTATGTGGTGCTGAACCATCATGAGCCCCTTTCCCTGGCCGTTGGCATTGCGGGCGTCGTGGCCCTGTTTGCAACGCGGCGCTTCCTGAGCGGCCGCCCGGAGGGCGGAAAGGACGATCGCATCAGCACAGAAATCGAGGAATAAACGCAGGAATCAAAACAAACGCGCAAAACGCCGCAGCACTTCGGTGCTGCGGCGT
>NZ_JBBMFF010000073.1:0-3782 GCF_040096185.1 Faecousia intestinalis
CGAGGCGGCCAACGGCCGACGTGGCAATCTCGGGGAGGCACTCACAGTTCGTACCGGCTGCCGTGAAAACGCTGTGCACCGATTGCGTCTGTAGCGGCGCTCACTGAGCGCCTTTAGCAGTTGCAGGTTTTGAAGTGTTAATTCCGTGGCACAAGACCTTCAAGCTTGTCATTCCGAGGAGCGAAGCGACGTGGGAATCTCTTGCAACCGGTTACGTTTTTTGCCGAGGCCCACTTGTTATCCAACCTGGTACTGCGAGATTGCCACGGGCGCAAAGCGCCCTCGCAATGACAATTCGGGGGCGTTCACCATGATGACGTTACCCTGTACGAGTTGCCAGCGCAGTGCCGGGTCTGGCTGTCCCCGCCCCTACGATCGTTTACTGCGGGCCTGCGCCGTTATAATCATTCGCGGCGGCGGGGACGCCGCGGGCGATGATCTCCAGCGCGGCGTCGGCGGCCCGGGCGGCCGCCTCGGTGATGAGCTTATCCTCCGGGCCGGTGAAATTCGACAGCACCCAGTCCGCCAGATCGTAATCGGGATGCGGCTTCGCGCCGACGCCGATCTTCACGCGGGGGAAGCTCTGGCTGTTCAGCCCGCCGATGATGGACTTGATGCCGTTGTGGCCCCCGGCGGAGCCGTCCGCGCGGATGCGCAGACGGCCGACCGAAAGGGAAATGTCGTCAAACAGAACGAGCACGCGCTCGGGCGGCAGCTTGTAGAACCGCGCCGCGTCCATCACGGACAGGCCGGAGTTGTTCATGAACGTCTGCGGCTTGAGCAGCAGCAGCTTCTCACCGCCTGCGGATGCCTGCGCGGTCAGGCCGCGGAAGCGGGCGCGGTCGATCTTCACGCCGAGCTTTTCCGCCAGCGCATCGACGGCGCGGAAGCCGACGTTGTGCCGCGTGCGGGCATAGTTCAGGCCGGGATTGCCCAGACCCACGACGAGCCAGCCGCAGGCGGGCGCTTTGGAAAACAGCATCAGAACAGGCTCGAGATCGACGTCTCGTTGTAGATGCGGGTGATGGCCTTGGCGAAGATCGGCGAGGCATCGAGCTGGCGGATCTTCTTGCCGGTGTAGTCTGCGGGCAGCGGGATGGTGTTGAGCACCATGAGCTCCTCGATGCAGCTGTCCTCGATGCGCTGCGTGGCGTTGCCGGAGAGCACGCCGTGGCTGGCGCAGGCATAGACGGCCTTGGCCTTGCCGATGGTCTTGATGGCCTCGGCGGCGTTGCACAGGGAACCGGCCGTGTCGACGATGTCGTCAAACAGGATGCAGGTCTTGCCCTCGACGTCGCCGATGATGTTCATGACCTCGCACATGTTGGCGCGCTGACGGCGCTTGTCCACGATGGCAAGGCCCATGTGGACCTTGGCCGCGAACGTGCGGGAGCGGGCGACGGAGCCGACGTCCGGCGAAACGACGCAGAACTCATCGTGGTTGAAGAGCTTCTCGTCGAACTTGGACATATAATAGCGGGTGAACAGCGGGTTGCCGAGCATGTTGTCCACGGGGATGTCAAAGAAGCCCTGGATCTGCGCGGCGTGGAGATCCATCGTCAGCACGCGGTCAGCGCCCGCGCGGGTGATGAGGTTCGCCACCAGCTTGGCGGAGATGGGGTCGCGGCCCTTGGCCTTGCGGTCCTGACGGGCATAGCCGAAGTACGGAATGACCGCGGTGATGCGGCCTGCGGAGGCGCGGCGGAAGGCGTCGATCATGATGAGCAGCTCCATCAGGTTGTTGTTGACGGGCTTGCAGGTGGACTGCACCACGAACACGTCGCAGCCGCGGACGGATTCGTTGATGGAGACGGAGACCTCACCGTCTGCAAAGGCGGTCACGGTGCTGTCGCCGAGGTCCAGCCCCAGTTCGGCACAGATTCCTTTTGCGAAGGGCACGTTGGCATTCGCAGTGAAGACCTTGATCTCTTTTCCGTGAGCAATCATTTCGTTACCTCTCTATTTTCCGAGCGCCGCATCCGCACGGCGCTCAATATTTTGCGAGCGTGATGGGATTATTTCTTGTGCTTTGCGGCCCATTCCTTCTTGTTGGACTGGCGGGCGCGGGCAATGCCGAGCGCCTGCGCGGGGACGTCCTCCGTGATGGTGGAGCCTGCACCGATGTAAGCGCCGCTGCCGACCTGCAGCGGGGCGATGAGGGCGGTGTTGCAGCCGATAAAGGCGCCCTCGCCCACGACGGTCTCGTGCTTCTGCACGCGGTCAAAGTTCGCGGTGGTCACGCCGCAGCCGAAGTTGCAGTTGGCACCGGCCTCGGTGTCGCCGAGGTAGGCCAGATGGGGCACCTGGGTATTTTCGCCCAGACGGGCGTTCTTCAGCTCGACAAAGCTGCCTGCCCGGACGCTGCGGCCAAGCTCACAGCCGCCGCGCACGCTGGCATAGGGGCCGACGACGGCGTCCTGCCCCACGCGGGACTCGCGCACCTGCGAGGCGTTCACCACGGCGCGCGCGCCGATGACGGAGTCGTCGATGACGCTCCACGGGCCGATGACGGCCTCCTCGCCGATGACGGTCTTGCCGCGCAGCATCGTGCCGGGCAGCAGGCGCGCGCCGGGAGCGACGCGCACGGAAGGCTCGACATAGCAGCTGGAGGCGTCATAGATCTCCACGCCCGTGCGGGCAAGAGCCAGCAGGCGGTTGCGCTGCAGCAGGCCCGCGATCTCCGGCAGCTCGGCCGGGGAGGCGACGGAATACATGGCCTGCTCCTCGTTCATGGGGGAGCCGTTGTCCAGCAGGAAGCGGGCAAAGGAGAAATGCTCGTCGAGCGCCTGCATCAGCTCCTCGCGGGAGACGCCGTAGACGCGCGGGAAGCGCCCTGCGGCCTGCGGGGCGAGCTGCGGCAGATAGACGGCCGGGCCGGTGACGACGGTGATGGTGTGCTCCGCGTCCTCTGCGGTGGAAAGGAACACATGCAGCAGGTCCGCGGGATCGCTGTCCATCGTGGTCATGACCTCCGCCTCGGCGGGCAGGCACGCGCGGGCCGCCTCGACATAGCGGTCGTGACAGACCAAAAAGAAGCGCCCGACACCGCTGTCGAACAGAGCGTTCGCCAGCCACGCGAGCAGCGGCGCGCCCATGACGCTCTGCAGCATCAGGGGCTGCGGATATCCGGTTTTTGCCGTATCGTCCGGAATAAAGATCACTGCGGACATTCCAATCATGGCATACGGCTCCTTTCACATGGGAATACGGCTCCATTATATCAAATCTTTCCGCATTCGTCCATATGTTTTCCTCCGGAAAGCAAACAAATTCCTGCGGCGGGCCGTCTTCTTTTTTGTCGGAACCCCATAACGGCATTTTTGAACAGGCCGGGGCACGGCTTCCTGCACAGGCTGTGGAAAACGCCAAAATTTTTGCCGCTTTGTGGGCAAAGTCCCCGGATTTCGGGCGGGGGGACGGCCTGCACAGCCCAAAATCCCTGTGTATAAACCTGTGCAAACTGGGGATAACTCAAGGAAATGTGCACGGGTCTGCAAACAGGGCGCGGGATTATGTCTACCAACGGGGCATGCGCTCCACTTTGCCTCCCCACGCGGCGCAGGCCCGGCTCTGGTGAAATTGCCGAATCGGCCCGACATTTTTCGGCGAAATTTCCCGCCGGATTGTAGCATTTTACTCAGGGTTTATGCTATAATAAAAATCGAACATCTATCGGGCGCGTACGGCCTTTTCGCACGGGCCATTGTAGGGGAGGGGCATGCCCCACCGCAGGCTTTATTATGGCGCGATGGACCTGCCGCTGCTGCCTGATGGCATCGAGG
>NZ_JBBMFF010000074.1:0-10168 GCF_040096185.1 Faecousia intestinalis
TCGGTACACCGCTGCAGAAAAGGATCCGATTTCTGAAGTTCCGGAAGTTCCGCATCCCGAAGCAGACGCGCTTGAGGGCCTTCGTTTTGTTGTTGCAGCCCTCGATGAAGCCATTGGACCAGGGGACGTCCATGGAGTTCAGGATCTTCTGAAACCAGTTGCGGTACGCCGTGACGCAGGCCTGAAATTCCGGAAGGTCCATAACGTTCACGGCCGCGAGCCAGTCGAGCAGCCGCTGCTTCCCGACGGTCGAGGACTCCGAATGCATGACGGCAAGGAACTCGTTCTTCAGCCGGTAGGCGTCGGCGAGCCTCGGGGCGATCTCAAACATCAGCGCCAGACGCTCCTGCTCCTCGCTGCTCAGAGCTTCCATCGGCTTCCGGAGAAGGTGCTTTGACCGTTTGAAGTACCTGCGCAGCCCTCTGGAGAGCTTGTTCTGCTTGTTCTTCCGGACCTGCTCCATCGCCCGGGACGCCTGACGGATCACGTGGAACCGGTCCGCAACGATAATGGCATTGGGAAAGCAGATTTTTCCGACCGTGCGAAAATGCGTATCACTTTGACTTTTTTGCGATACTTTTCGGCCCAATCAGCATAAGGCTTTGACAGAATATACGAAGAAAAAAGTGCGAACACAGATTCTATCTTGGTGAATGGAAAAAACATCCCCCGGGGAGGCTTCCGCCCGGGAATCTCATCTGTTATAGTATGCTCATCGGTTCATACACGCATTCCTGCCAAAACCCAAAGCAAAGGCGCAGCGTTTCTTGGGGAAGAAAGCGCTGCGTCTTTGCGCAGGGCAGGAATGCAAAGCAACACCGGTTCGGAGGAACACTTGGAAACACCTATTTTACAGTACGCCGGCGGCGTGATCGCCGCAAAACTGGACCGCACGGAAAAAGAACTGGTCCACGGGGTTTCTTTCCATATTTCTCGCGGGGAGAGCCTGGCTCTCATTGGCGAGACTGGGTCCGGCAAGACGCTGATTGCCCAATCCGTGATGGGGGTGCTGCCCGGCAATGTGCGGCTGGTTTCCGGTGAAGTATTATTTTGCGGGAAGGCTTTGCCGAAGGGCAAAAAGCTGCGGTCCATGCTGGGCCGGGAGATCGTATATATCCCGCAGAACGGTCACGAATTTCTTGACCCGTCCAGAAGCATCCGCCGCCAGATGTTTGACAGCATTGCAAAGCTGGGCATTGCGGCACCTCTGAGAGAAGCGTTTGCCCGTGAAAAGCTGACGCAGGTGGGGTTTACCCAGCCGGAGGCCATTCTGGACCGGTATGCCTTCCAGCTGTCCGGCGGCATGGCCCAGCGGGTAACCATTGCACTGGCCCTTTGCTCTCAGGCCAAGCTGTTGATCGCCGACGAACCTACCAACGGTCTGGATCAGGACAGCAAGCAGCAGACGCTGTCCCTTTTGAATGACCTGTTCCCGGATGCGGCAAAGCTCGTTATCACCCATGACATTTCCGTGGCAGCGACCTGCGGCCGGATCCTTGTCCTGTGCGGCGGGAAAATGCTGGAGACTGGCAGCTCCGCACTGGTGCTGGCTGCCCCGCGCCATCCCTACACCCAAGCCCTGCTGGGTGCCTTGGTGGAAAACGGGATGCAGGAAACGCCGGCTTTGCGGACGGAGGCGGGCGCTTGTCCCTTCTATCGCCGCTGTCCCGCAGCCTTCGGACGATGCCGTGCCGAAATGCCCCGGAGGACGCAGGGAGACAGAGAATGGTGGTGCTGTAAGGAATGATCTCCATGGAACAGATCGATAAGGCTTTTGACGGAAAACAGGTTTTGCAAAATGTCACGCTGGATATTCCCGACGGTCAGATCTGCGGCATATTCGGAAAAAGCGGGATCGGAAAATCCACGCTGGCCAAAGTCCTCTGCGGCATCTGCCCGCCGGACGGAGGGCAGATTCTGCTGGACGGCCAATGTCTTGTTTCGCAGAATACGCCCTATGACAGGAAACTGGGCCTTTCCATTCAGATGGTTTATCAGCAGCCCTATGCAACGCTGGACCCGCACCAGAAAATCGGCAGCGGCTTCAAAGAACTGATCCGCTATCACGGCTTTGCTCCCAAGGGGAAGGAGCGTGCGCTGACGGAAGACGTGCTTGTGAAAGTCGGATTGGAGCCGCAGATCCTGGCCCATCTGCCGCATCAGATCTCCGGTGGGGAAGCCCAGCGGGTGGCCATCGCCCGGTGTCTTCTGTTCCGGCCAAAGCTGCTGATTCTGGACGAGGCAACCTCCATGCTGGATGTTTCTACCCAGGCCAATGTGCTGGGAATGGTACGCCGTCAGATGCAGGAACACCACGGAAGCATCCTGCTCATCAGCCACGATGAAGCGCTGGTGAATTTACTTTGTGATCAAATCTATGTATTTGAGAAGAAACACACAAATCAGAAGGAGAAAAACACGAAATGAAAAAAGTTGGATCTCTTTTGCTGGCGGTGCTGATGGTGCTGTCGCTGGCAGCCTGCGGCAAGACCCCGGCAGAACCCACCCAGACACCCTCCACCCAACCAAGCACCGAGACTCCCACCACGGAGGCCACGGAACCGGCACCCACCTACGCCATTGATACGCTGACCGTCGGCACGACGGCTGCCATCGAAACCGCCGTGTTCGGCGAGTATAACTTCGATATGCTTGCCAGCGGTGTATCCGAATTGCCTCTGGTTTATCAGGACACCAAGGGCGAATATCATCCGCTTCTGGCAACTTATGCTACCGAGGATGCCGCTACCTGGACCTACACCATCCAGGACGGCATGACGTGGTCCGACGGAGCGCCTGTAACGGCGGAGGACATTCTTTTCACACTCCAATACGATCAGGCCAACGGAAGCGCCAATTTTGAGGCCCAGACCGGGGAAGACGGAAAGGTCACGGAGGCCAAGTACACCGGCTACACCCTCTCCGACGACAAAATGAGCATTTCCCTGACGCTGGCCTCTCCCAATGTCCGGGAACTGAGCAATATGACCTCCTTCCGGGTCATGCCCAAGCATGTTTATGAGGGAAAGGATACCGTCACGGAGGCCGAAGGCCGCATCACCTGCGGCCCCTATGTGCTGGAATCCTTCAACAAGGAAGCCGGGACCATTACCTTCGCAGTCAATGAATACTATCCCCAGAAGCCCAATGTGGAGAAAATCGTCTATCAGCTTTTCGGCAACGAGGATACCATGTATTTGGCGCTCCAGCAGGGCGACATCGACATGGTCTGGGCCTACTCCACCGGTGTGGCAGGAACCTATCAGGATGTACTCTCCACCGATACCAATGTCTCGCTTGTCAATGTGGCTGCGGCCAATGCGCCTGCGGTCCTGGCCTTTAACAACGCAAATGGCCTGTTCTCTGACGAAAACCTGCGTCAGGCAGTTTCCTATGCACTGAACTACGAGGAATTCAAGACCTATTTCGGCAGCGCCTATGCTGAGATCCCCAACCGGGGCTTTGTACCCTCCACCACGGTGGGCTATACGGACACGGAGAAACTGACCACCGATACTGCAAAAGCGGACGAGTATATGAAGGCTGCGGGTTACACCGAAAAGAATGCCGACGGCTTCTACGTGAACGCCGACGGTACGGTTGCTGCCTTTACGCTGACGGTCAACGCCGCAAAGGAGGCCCATGTGGGCTACGCCGAAATGATCAAGACCCAGCTGGAGGCCTTTGGAATTCAGGTGAATCTGGACGCCGTGGACAAGGATGCCTACAATGCCAAAACCAGCAACAAGTTCTCCGAGAACAATATCACCATGGAAGCTGCGATCTATGGCTATACCGCCGCCGGCATGGGCATGGGCAACGGCCTCGGTTCCATCTATGTGGACGGCAATCACGCTGTGCAGGGCGGCTGCCAGGTGTTCGACGAAGCCTTTTCCTCCATTCTGGACGAACTGAAGGCCGCCAAGACCATTGAGGAATATTACACCGGCGCAGCAAAGCTCCAGGACTACTACGCGGCCCATATGCCGCTGATTGCCCTGTATTGGGACAACATGATGCTGGCCTATTCTTCCAAGCTGGACAATGTGACCGTGGATGCTGTATTCGGCCTGAACAACGTCAACAACTGGTTCAGCATCACCAAGAAATAATTTTTGCACGCAGGAGGCACACCGGTGAAAAAGTATCGTAAAAATCTGATCCTGGCACTGGTGTGCTTCCTGATCGTCATTGTTCTGAACTTCTTCCTGCCCCGGCTTCTGCCGGGGAACCCCATTGCTTATCTGACCGGCTTTTCCGAGGAGGATATGACCCCTGCTCAGGTAGCTTATTACCGGCAGGCCCTCCATCTGGATAAGCCGGTATTCGTGCAGTTCGGGTACTATCTGCGCTCCCTTGCAGACGGTACACTGGGCTATTCCTTCAAAAAGGAAGCCACGGTTTCAGCCCTGATTGGGCAGCGACTGGGCTACACCTTACAGATCACCCTGCCTGCCGTGCTGCTCAGCACGGTCATCGGTCTTTTGTGGGGGCTCCGCTGCGGCTACAAGAAAGGCAGCGGCTTTGAGAAGTTTTCGACCACATTCCAGATCATCGTCAATACGATGCCCACATTTCTGATTGCTCTGGTGCTGATGATCCTGTTCTGCTTCCGGCAGCGGTGGTTTCCCTATACGGGGTTGAACAGCGCTGGGGTCGTTCCCGGAACGGCCGGGTATTTCTGGGACCGGATCCATCACCTGATTCTCCCGGTGCTGACACTGACCGTCGCCGCCGCACCCTCCCGATACCTGTTGATGCGGAACACCGTCCGACAGGTGACGGAAGAAAAATATGTGCTCTATGCCAAGGAACGGGGCTTATCCGACCGAAAAATCCAATTCGGCTATATTCTGAAGAACATTGCCCAGCCCTTTATCACCATGGTGGGCATGAGCGTCAGCACCTGTATCGGTGGTTCCCTGGTTGTGGAGAAGCTGTTTTCCATCGGCGGTATGGGGAGCTTGCTCTCGGATGCCGTCTATACGTTGGATTACCCGCTGATGCAGGGCATCCTGTTTGTCACAACGGCGATCATGACGATCTCCATTGTCGTGACGGACCTGATCTGCATTCTTATTGACCCCAAGGTACGCTTCGGAGGTGGTCCGGCTTGAGAAAACAGCATATTCCGCTTCTCCTTGGCATCGTGGTTTTGAGCCTTTTTCTGACCGCTGCATTATTTCCGACTGTGTTTACGGCTTACGGGCAGAAGGAAACGTTTGGCCCGTGGCTGATGCCGTCGGCAGAACACCTACTTGGCACCAATGCGTTGGGCTATGACATCTTTACGGAGTTGGTCTGCGGGACCCGGCAGACGCTGCTGGTGGGTGTATCCAGCAGTATTCTGACATTGCTTCTGGGAAGCGTGATCGGTACGTTGGCTGCCGGGAAGGGCTTTTTGGGCGGCCTGTCCAATGGCGTTATCAATATTTTTGTGCTGCTTCCGAAGCTGGTGACCATGATCGTGCTGGCGACCTTTCTGGGAAGCTCCAGCCGAAATCTGATCCTTCTGATTGCTGCATTCAGCTGGGTGGGGACGGCCCGGAATGTCCGGGCAAAGGTCATTCACCTGAATGCCCAGCCTTTTATTGAAAATTGCATGATCCAGGGATACAGTCGGAAGCATATCATTCTCCGCCATATTCTTCCGAATCTGTACGATGTATTGCTCTCCCGGTTTCTTCTGGGGGTCAACAGCTGCATTATGATGGAGTCCACCCTGAGTTTTTTGGGCTTTGGGGACCTGTATCATCCCACCTGGGGCACCATGATCAACTTTGCCTATAAACGGGGCGCCTTTCTTCGACAGGCCTATGCCTATCTCCTCTCACCGGGCGTGTGCATTATGCTGCTCTCGCTGTCATTCTATCTCATCAGCCTGTATTTTGAGCACCGACAGGCTGCCATTCAGGAAAAATAGGAGGTCATACGATGCAAAAGGAACTGGAATCTTTGTGGCAAAAATGCGTTGCGTTTCATGGCCACGGCTGCGGAGGCCTTGCAGTCGGCTTTCGGGCGGTGCTGTATGCGTGGGAGCTGTTTGAAAGTGACAGCACATCTGAGGACGAGGAGATCGTGTGCATTGCCGAGACCGACGCCTGCGGTGTGGATGCCATTCAGGCGCTGCTGTCCTGTACCGTGGGAAAAGGGAACTTGATTTTCAATCTACAGGGGAAAAACGCCTTCTCCTTTTATCGCCGTCCGGACGGAAAGTCCTTCCGCCTTGCCCTGCGCCCAACACCGGAGAAAACCAAGGACGAACGGCTGGCGTGGCTTATGGATGGGGACTTCCACGAGATGTTTGACGTGAAGGAAGCCCCAGAGCCGGTGCCGGAGGAGGCCCGGATCTTCAAGACCGTTACCTGCTCCGTGTGCGGAGAACGATTTGCCGAGAGCTTTGCCCACCTTCAAAACGGTGAAATCGTCTGCTCCGCCTGTTACCGTCCGTATACAAGGGGGCTGTGATGGAATACCCGTTTGATGCCCTGCACGCCGGGATAGAAAGCCAGATTCTCAATCTTCCTGCCGGAATTCCCGACTCCCAGGCAATCAGGCAGGCAAAGTCCTTGCCGGACTCCGTTGAAAAATTCCGTGCATTGGGAAAGGCTCTTTCCAGGCAGCTTCGCTACCGTGAGGCCGTTGCAGCTTATACGGAGGGGCTGAAGCTGGAGCCGGAAGATCTGTCCCTGCTCCGCCTTCGGGCGGGACGGTACCTGACGACGCTGCAAAGCAATCTTGCCATTACTGATTTTGAAAAATGTCTGTCCTTGGGTGCGGAAAAGCTGGACTGCCTCTATCGGATCGGCCTTGCCCAGTATTACGCCGGGCGGTACGAGCAGGCAATGGAAGCTTTTGAGAGCTGTATGCCTTTATGCGATGATGAAATGGGGATTGCGGTTCTTTACTGGCACACGCTGAACGCTGTCCGGACAGAGAAAGCGCCGACGCTTCTGAAGTACTATCGCCCGGATATGGCGGTGGGGCATCATACTGCTTACGAAAAGGCCATGCGGGTCTGGAGCGGTACAACGCCGCTTGCAGCGGCGCTGGAAATGCTGGAGAGGGAAGAAGACGATCTGGAATATGGCATTACCTTGTACGGTCTGCTCTGGCATCCGGACTGCGCCGAAAGAGAGCGCCTTTCCCAAGTGCTTCTTCGCCGGGACGGTTTCTGGCCCAGCTTTGCTTACCTCGCTGCGTGGAAGGATCGGGCGGGAACCCAGTAAGCGCCTATCCTGGTATTAGGATCAACTGAGATGGACATAAAAAACGGGGCTGTCTGAAAATGAAGCATTTCCAGAGGTTAGAGAAATAATCTTTATAAAAATTGCTCAAGCTGCCGAGAGGGTTTACTGTCTGTGAATTGCAGGCGACAAGCCGAAAGGCATCGCAACGGCGAAATCAACCGGGAGGACTACGATAAGTGG
Source organism: Faecousia intestinalis (assembly GCF_040096185.1). Classification (NCBI taxonomy): domain Bacteria; kingdom Bacillati; phylum Bacillota; class Clostridia; order Eubacteriales; family Oscillospiraceae; genus Faecousia; species Faecousia intestinalis. The sequence continues at coordinate 7,431 of NZ_JBBMFF010000074.1, forward strand.
CGTTATAACTACCCGAAATACGATGAGACCTCCGGCTATGTGAAAGTGCCGTCCCAGCAGCTTAGCGATGCAATGGTGGAGGCGTTCAAAGACAGGCTGAAGGCTGAATAAAAAACAATAGAAAAAAAGCGCTATCTGACTTGGCCTCAAATCAGATAGCGCTTTTTGTTATCGCAATAATTCAAATAATGTTGCCATTTTGTTGCCACAGCGGGCACTCATGGCGAAAAAGCCTTGGTATGACGGGGCTTTTCCGGGATGCAATCATTCCCACTCAATCGTCGCTGGGGGTTTACTGGTGATATCGTAGACGATGCGGTTAATATGGGGGACCTCATTGACGATGCGGGCGGAGGTACGGTCGAGGACGTCGTAGGGGATACGAGCCCAATCGGCGGTCATGAAGTCGGTGGTGGTGACGCCGCGGAGGGCGAGGGTGTAGTCGTAGGTGCGGCTGTCGCCCATGACGCCGACGGAGCGCATATTCGTCAGCACGGCGAAATACTGGCTGACGCTGTAGGCGAGGCCCGCGTTTGCCAGCTCCTCGCGGAAGATGGCGTCGGCATCGCGCAGGGTATCGAGCTTCTCGCGCGTGATCTCGCCGAGGACGCGGATGGCAAGGCCGGGGCCGGGGAAGGGCTGGCGCATGACCAGATATTCCGGCAGGCCGAGCTCGCGGCCGAGCTGGCGGACCTCGTCCTTGAACAGCAGGCGCAGCGGCTCGATGATCTCCTTGAAGTCGACGAAGTCAGGAAGGCCGCCAACGTTGTGGTGGCTCTTGATGACGGCAGCATCGCCCGCGCCGGACTCAATGACGTCGGGGTAGATCGTGCCCTGGGCGAGATAGTCGACGCGCCCGATCTTCTTGGCCTCGTCTTCAAAGACGCGGATAAATTCCTCACCGATGATCTTGCGCTTGCGCTCCGGCTCCGTGACCCCGGCGAGCTTGCCGAGGAAGCGGGCCTCGGCATCGACGCGGACGAAGTGCAGGTCCCACTTCCGGAACGCGGCCTCGACCTCGTCACCCTCGTTCTTGCGCATCAGGCCGTGGTCGACGAAGACGCAGGTGAGCTGGTCGCCGACGGCCTCGGCGATGAGCGCGGCGGCGACGGAGCTGTCCACGCCGCCGGACAGGGCCAGCAGGACCTTGCCGCTGCCGACCTTCTCGCGGATGGCGGCGATGGAGGAGCGCATATAGTCGCCCATGTTCCAGGTGCCGGTACAGCCGCAGACGCGGTAGAGGAAGTTGCGGATCATATCCTGGCCGTGCTCGGTGTGGTTGACCTCCGGGTGGAACTGCACGCCGTAGAAGCCGCGGACCTCGTCGGCGATAGCGCCGGTCGGGCAGTGCTCCGTGACGGCACAGGCGCGGAAGCCCTCGGGCAGGCGGGCGATGAAGTCGCCGTGGCTCATCCAGGTGACGCTCTGCTCTGGCAGACCCTCAAACAGGCGGCAGGGGGAGAAGTGCGTCTCCGTGCGGCCGTATTCGCGGGCTGTGCTGTCCTGCGCAGCCGTGACCTCGCCGCCGAGCGTCTGGGCCATGAGCTGGCAGCCGTAGCAGATGCCGAGGACCGGCACGCCCAGCGTGAAGATGGCGGGATCGACCTTCGGGGAGGCGGCGTCATAGACGCTGTTCGGGCCGCCGGTGAAGATAAAGCCCTTGGGCTGCATGGCCTTGAGCTCCTCCAGCGGGGTCGTGTAGGGCTTGACCTCGCAGTATACGTTGCACTCACGGACACGGCGGGCGATGAGCTGGTTATACTGCCCGCCGAAGTCCAGAACGAGAATCGTTTCCATGCTCATTCCTCCCGGAAGACAAAGCCGTTTTCGTCTGCGCTCTCAATGATGGCGAGCGAATGCAGCGGGATACCGGCCTCGCGCAGGCGGTCGCCGCCGTGCTGGAAGCCCTTTTCCACCGCGACGCCGATGCCGACGAGCTCGGCCCCGGCCTCCCTCACGATGTCGCACAGGCCGCGCATGGCCTCACCGCGCGCCATGAAGTCATCGATGATGAGGACCTTGTCCGAGGCACTGAGCCACTCCTTGGAGACAAGCAGCGTGACCTTCTTCTTATAGGTATAGGAAAGAATGTCGCTCTGATAGAGGCCGCCCTCGATGTTGTCGCTCTTGGCCTTCTTGGCGAACACCATCGGCACGCCGAAGGCCTGCGCGCAGATCGTGGCCAGGGCGATGCCGCTGGCTTCGGCCGTCAGCACAAGGGTGATGTCCTTGCCGGCAAACACGCGCCTGAATTCCTGCGCGATCTGCTCCATCAGTGGTACGTCGATGCGATGATTCAGGAAACCATCCACCTTCACAATGTTTCCGGGCAGGATCTTGCCTTCCTTCCGGATCCGTTCCTTCAGAAGCTCCATGGGAACCTTCCGCCTTTCTCAATAGTAGATGCCTATATTATGCCGGAAAAACGCGGAAAAAGCAACAGGAAAAACAGGCTGCGGGAAAAGAATCGGAATGGCCCGGCTGCGTGCCTGCATGATGTACAGAGTATCGGTCAGGATGGATAGGCCGGTTGCGTCCGCAGCGGCGATCCCTGCACAACCCGCCGGACGAGAGGAAAATGTAGCGGCGGTCAGTGACCGCCCAGTAGGGGGAGCATTCAACGGCAGAAAGGCACTGGTGCACCGCTGCACTCGCTTGACGTGTCATTCCGAGGAGCGAAGCGACGTGGGAATCTCGCAGTACTTGGCCGGATAATTGGGCACTTCCGGCGAAAACGT
>NZ_JBBMFF010000075.1:0-3655 GCF_040096185.1 Faecousia intestinalis
GGTGCAGCGCCGGGCGCGGCATGCCGCTCCCCTACAACGCACCATCGATGGCCATTTTCGATCCCGCGATCCATATTTTTAACCCTATTCTAGCACAAATCACGCGCGGCGGCAACACCGCAGCGCAGGGAGGTCCCATGCTTTCTTATCGATCCTGTACGCTCTGCCCGCGGCGGTGCGGCGTTGACCGCGAAGCGGGTGAGCTCGGCTTCTGCCGGATGCCGGGGCAGCTGCGCGCGGCGCGCGCCATGCTCCATTACGGTGAGGAGCCGCCGATCTGTGCCAATTACGGCACGGGCGCGGTGTTTTTCAGCGGCTGCACGCTGCGCTGCCGCTATTGCCAGAACGGCGTCATCTCGACCGGCGGCGCGGGCGAGGCGCTGACGCCGGAGGCCCTGCGCGAAACGTTCCTGCGCCTCATCGACGAGGGCGCGCAGTCCATCGACCTTGTCACGCCGACGCATTTTCTGCCGTCCATCCTCCCGGCGCTGACGCCGAGGCTGCCCGTGCCCGTCATCTACAACTGCGGCGGCTATGAATCCGTTGAGACGCTGCGGGAGCTGGAGGGCCTGATCGACATCTATCTGCCGGACTACAAATACGCCGACCCGGAGCTGGCGGCACGGCTGTCCGGCGCGCGGGACTACCCAGCCGTCGCGGCGGCGGCCCTGCGCGAGATGTACCGGCAGGTCGGCGGGACGAAGCTGGACGAGGACGGGCAGATGGGGAAGGGAATGCTTGTGCGGCACCTTGTGCTGCCGGGGTATCTCTCGAACACGCTGGCCGCGCTCGACACCATCGCGGCGCTGTTCCCGGCGCGGGACGTTTCCGTTTCGCTCATGAGCCAGTATGTGCCGATGGGCAATCTGCCCGCGCCGCTTGACCGCGGCATCACCCGGGAGGAATATGACGGGGCGCTGAGCTGGATGGAGCTGTGCGGCCTGACGGGCTATTGGCAGGATTTTTCCAGCGCAACGACGGAATACCTGCCGGATTTCGGGGACAAGGGACTGCTTTACTCTGGCTGATGAATGAAATCGTGAAAAAATTCAGGAGCCTCTGAGGAAATCAACAAGAGCGGATGGCGAGAGATTTTTTGGCAAGACAAGGTTTGAAAAGTGCAGGAATACTTTGTGTATTTCAAACTTTTCGAACCGATGGATTGGCGAAAAAGATCCGCCAGCCGCCGCAGGGGATTTCATCAGAGGTTCCGTGTACAAAAACAAATGTTTGCATTGTTGCTGCCGCCGTGCTATAATAATAGAATGATAAAGCAGCACTGCATCATTCAGCGAGAGCACCCGGCGAAAAATATCCGGCGAAGGCCGAAGGTGCAATTGTGCGGGGCTGCCCCAATGGAGGGACGAATATGGGGCGCAGCAGCAGCAAGCGGGAGGAGATCTACGCTTTTCTGAAGGACTATATCGCTTCGCACGGCTATCCGCCGACGACGCGCGAGATCATGGCCGGGGTCGGTCTGCGCTCCACGGCCTCCGTGCACTATCACCTGTCGGAGCTGAGCCGCAGCGGAGCCATTGAAATGGATGGCGGCAAGAACCGCGCCATTTCGCTCGGGGCCGAGGCCGCGCCGCAGGGCGTGCCGCTCGTCGGCGTCGTGACGGCCGGCCAGCCGATCCTCGCCGTGGAAAATATCGAGGGCTATGTGCCGTGGGAGGCCGAGGCCGGGTGCTTTGCGCTGCGTGTGCGCGGCGATTCCATGATCGAGGCGGGCATTTTTGACGGCGACAAGGTCGTCGTGCGGCCGCAGCAGACGGCGGAAAACGGTGAGATCGTCGTGGCGCTGCTCGGCGACTCGGCGACAGTCAAGCGCCTGCGCCGCCGCGGCGGCGAGGTCTGGCTCATGCCGGAGAACCCCGCCTACGACCCCATCGACGGCCGCGAGGCGCAGATCCTCGGCAAGGTCAAGGCCGTCATTCGGGAATATTGAGCAAAAACGGACCCGAGGCTCGTTGGTCGTAAAACAGTAATATGTGAATTTCTTGGAACAGGTATGATTTCGGTCATACCTGTTCCGCTTTTAGCAGTACATCCACAGGGATGAAGCCTATGAGGTCGTGGAGATATGAATCTTCTGCTTTCTCTTGCCGCTGGACTTGTCAGGCGCTTCTACATAGATGCCCTTGGCAAGCAATGCACGTGTGGATACACATCGTGCTTTATGCAAATTTCAGCGTTGCTGCCTTTTGCAAAAACTTGTTGGGAAACATCCCAAACCCTTTAACGATTTTTTCAAAATCGGCTACGCTCCATCTTGAAAAGCGAGTCAGGGATTTTTCGGCTCACGGAGTTCAGGCATATCCGGTTTTTCCTCATATCCGTCAATCGCCACTTGGCGAAGGTAAGCGCTCATATTCTCTATCCCAAGCTGTGCCATCCTCGCCTTTATCAAGCTGAGTTCTTTTTCATCTACAAAGAACTTTACCTGTATCGGTCGTTTGCGATTTCTGTTATCTGGCATAGGTGTCTCCTTCACTCATAACTGACAAAATCCTGCTCAACCAGCGCATAATCAACCGATGATTGAAGCCGACCGAACTGGTCTTTCCAAGAATCGATATTGGTTCGTACCTTGCGGAATCCAAGTAATTCGTAAACGTGCTGCGCTCTTGTGTTTGTCAAGTTCGTATCGAGGATGATTTTGGCATAGCCGTTTCTGAACAGCCAACTGATCAGCATACTCAAAACCTTCCTGCCAACACCACGGTTCTGACAATCGGTTTCGCAGATCTTAATGCCAATTTCTACAACCCCATCTGACACATTGTGGTAATTGCACTCGCCAATCAGACGGTCGCTTTCCTCAACGACCAGAAGACCGTTTCTAAGTCCTTTTACAACTTCTTCCTCGGTCGTTCCCAGGCCGTTGGGAAAGCCTGCGTGTGCCATCACAGCACCATCATTCCACCAAGCGGCAAGCTGCTTCGCATCGGCAACCTCGGCTTGACGGATTGTTAGGTTTTTATGTTGTATTCTCACTTGGTTACTCCTTGCCCTGTCTCCCGACTGTTAGTGTGTACACATATTTTATCACAAGGATAGCTCTGTTTTCAATAGAATACTCGGAATTTAACACCCTAAAATGTAACTTTTCTGCGAATGAAAGTTGATTTTCAGTTTCCACCGTGTCGAACATACTCTGCATCGAAATACCCGCCTATCGACTTTACGGGTTTGAGGGATATTTTGCACGTCCGCAAATAAACGCACTCCCCAGCGAACGGTATCCTCTATGCAGCAATTCGCTGTTTCACAAAGGAACTGCATAAAAGCGGTAACTACTTCACCTTTTTCATTACCCTTGCTTTTCAGCGCAAAAAACAGGTGATTCTCAACCCTTAGATGTAAAAACAGGCGACACCCAACCGAAGTTGAGTGCCGCCTGTTTTGTTGTCCAATCCTGCTTGGCAGATGCCAATTTTGTAGTTTTCTCAAATTACTGTCTTATCAGCACACGCCTGAGGGCCCGTTTTTTTTTGCGTATAGGCTCATGTAGGGAGCGGCATCGTCGAACGCGCAGGGGTTCCAGAATTGTCATTCCGAGGAGCGAAGCGACGTGGGAATCTCGCAGTACCCGGCCGCATCGTGGGAAAGCGATCGGCAAAATCGCAACTGCCTGCCCGAGATTGCCACCGGC
>NZ_JBBMFF010000076.1:0-14033 GCF_040096185.1 Faecousia intestinalis
TCGTGCGATGCAGCGAGCCGCAGCCTTTTCAAACGAGAGCCCAGTGAAACGGGTCTCGTTTGAGAGCTTGTCAAAAATTCTTTTTTGACAAGCTCAGCACGGGTGCGCCGCTGCTGCCGCGGCGCACCCGTTCTGTCTTCGTGTCAGGATGCCGAGACGGAAGCGCTCAGCAGGTCGTAGATCACGACATTATTGAAGTTGAACTCTACAGGGTACTTTGTTTTCAGCTCTGTGATCTTTTCACCGGCTGCGGCGGAAGCCATGTCGTCCTTCGCCGTGTCGAACCAGGCGCGGGTCTCGGTCTGGCCGATGAAATAGATGATGTGGTAGCCATGGGTCGTCTCGACGATCTCACAATCGCCGGGCTGGCGGCTCTCGTCGAAGCACCAGTCGTTGAACTCCGTGACCATCTTGCCGGGCTGGAAGTCCTCATACAGGCCGCCGTTGTCCTTGGAGCCGGGGTCCTGATTGTACTCCAGCGCAAGCGTCTTGAAGTTGTCCTCCGTGGGGTCGGCCTGCCAGAGGGCAAGGATGCGCTCGGCCTCCGCCTTGGCGGCTGCCTTCGCCTCATCGCTGTAGTTGCCGTCGCTGTCCTTCTCGCCCTCGGGCTGGATGAGGATGTGGCGGACGGAGACGTTGTTGACCTTCGTCACGCCCTGATCGATATAGCTCTGGGCGTTCTCGTCATAATAGGCCTCGATCTCGGCATCCGTCAGCGCGTTGGCAGACTCGCCGTACAGCACGTTCTTATAATAGTTCACCGCAGTATAATACGTCAGCAGATAGTCGTGATAGATCTCGGTCGTGACACCCTTGCCGAAGTTGACCTGCAGATAGGCATCGACATCGTCATAGCCGTTGTCTGCCGCGCTCTTGGCAAAGCTGCCCTCCGGGTCCAGCACGTCCTCGATGGAGGAGGCGTCCGCCTCCGGCAGCTCATAGCCCGCCTCCTGCGCCGCCAGATACAGCGCGCGGATCTCGGCGAAGTTGTTCGTGGCGCTCGTCAGGAAATACTGCTCCCACGTTCCGCCGCTCGGGGCGTCCTGCAGGGCCAGCGCCTTCGTGTAGTCCAGACCCAGCATGGAGGCATAGGAGCCATAGTTGTTCATGAGCTGGTAGAATTCCATCCAGTAGTAGATCTGCAGGTCGGCGTTCGTCAGGCAGTAGCCCGTCGCGTCGCGCGCAACGACCGTGCGCATCTGCACGTCGCCGGCCTCCGCCGTGCCCGTAGTATAGGCGGCGTTGTCCGTGACGGCGTTCTTGCCGAAGTTATCGGCGTCGATCAGATTGGCCGCCTTGCCGTAGGTCGTCGTGACCTCCTCGCCCGCTTCGAGCGTCTTGTCTGCGACGGTCTCGGTCGTGCCGTCCGTTGCCTCAGTCGCCTCCGTCTGCGGGGCCTCCGTCTCGGCCGGGTGATCCTTGCGGCCCGTGATGAGCAGGACGCAGGCCGCGATGGCCGCCGCAAGAGCCAGCGCCGCCAGGAAAATGGCGATCTTTGCGCCCTTGGACATGCCGGGCTTCTTTTCCGCAGGCTTCTCTTCCGGCTTCTCCTCCGGCTCCGCCTCAGGGACCGGCGCGGTTTCCGGTTCGGCCTCCGGGGCCGCCTCCGGCTCTGCCGGGGTCACTTCCAGTTCTTCGTTTTCGTTGTGTTCCAGATCCATAATGTTTCTCGCTTTCCGAATGATGCTCCAATCATATCACACCACACAGGGCTTTTCAACGCATTTTCGCGCCGGGGTGTGAATTTTCTGTCAACTTTCGCCCGGCGCGCCGCCAGACGAGCACGCCCGTGAGATCCGCAAGCGCCCAGCCGATGGGGATGGACCACCAGATGCCCACGACGCCGATGGCCGGGACGGCCGAAAGCGCATAGGCAAGCGCCACGCGCGTGCCGAGCGAGATGACCGTCAGCACGAGCGACATACCCGGCCTGCCGACGGCGCGGTAGAGGCCATAGAGCAGGAACAGCCCGCCGATGCCCACATAGAACGCGCCCGCGATGCGCAGGTAGGTCACACCGGCCTGCAGGATCTCCGTCTCGCCCGGCTGCAGGAACAGCCCCAGCAGCGGCGCAGCAAGCAGCACGACGCAGGCCGAGACGCACACGGCAAAGACCGACGACAGGAGCACGGCCGTGCGGATGCCGCGGCGGATGCGCTCCGGCTGCTGCGCGCCGTAGTTCTGTGCAATGAACGTGGAGAACGCATTGCCGAAGTCCTGCAGCGGCATATAGGCAAACGAGTCGATCTTCACGGCGGCTGCGAACGCCGCCATGATCACGGGGCCGAAGCTGTTGATGCGTCCCTGCACCATGAGGATGCCGAGGTTCATTACGGACTGCTGCAGGCATGTCAGCACCGAGGCGCTCAGAAGCTCCCGCAGCATGGCGCCCGTGATGCGCCGCTCCTCCCGCCGGGCGCGCAGCTCCGGGCAGCGCACAAGGGTATAGACCGCAGTGCCGATGCCGGAGAGCCACTGCGCCAGCACCGTCGCGGCCGCAGCGCCCTCCACGCCCCACCGGCACACGAGCACAAACACCAGATCGAGCGCGATGTTGAGCACGGCTGCCGCCGCAAGGAAGAGGAGCGGGACGAGCGAATTGCCCACCGCGCGCAGGAGCGAGGCGTAATAATTATAAAGGAAGGTGCCGCCGATGCCGAAGAAAATGACGAACAGATACGACCGCATCAGGGGCCAGACCTCCGCCGGGACGGACAGGAGCGTTTTCATCGCATCGAGCAGCAGAAAGGCCGCCGCATTGAGCACGACGGTGCACGCCGCGATGAGCACGAAGGCCGCATGCGTCTGCCGCCGGAGCTTGGCAAGGTCGCGCTGCCCCCAACAGACGGAGAACAGCGCGCCGCTGCCCATGCACAGGCCGAGCAGGATGGACGTCAGGAACGTCATGAGCGTATAGGACGAGCCGACCGCGCCGAGCGCGTCCGAGCCAAGAAACCGGCCGACGATGAGCGTGTCCGCCACATTATAAAGCTGCTGCAGCAGGTTCCCGCAGATCATGGGGAACGCAAAGCGCAGCAGCGTTTTGGGAATGGAGCCCGTCGTCAGGTCGATCTGTGCCAAAATCACCGTCTCCTTCTCATATTCAGGCGAATTCTGATTTATCATAGCAGATATCCGGCTGTTTTGCAAGTTGCGCTGCAAATAATTCGCATAGTTTGCGTCCGCCGTCAAAAAAGCGATTTTTTTCATGCAAAGAATGCAGGAAACCGATTGACATTCCGCCCGCTGCGCGGTAAGATGGGGGCAAACCAAAAAATTTTTTGGAGGTCACATCATGAAGCCCTATGCAGACTACACCCGTTCGGAGCGCTGCGCGGAGTATACCGCGCTGCAGGAGCAGTACGAGGCCTGGAAGACCAAGCAGCTCTCCCTGAACATGGCCCGCGGCAAGCCGAGCCGTGCGCAGCTCGATATGGTCAGCGGCATTCTGACCGTGCTGCAGTCTCCGGAGGACTGCTTCGACGGCGCGCTCGACGTGCGCAACTACGGCGAGCTGACCGGCATTCCCTCGGCCAAGCGCCTGTTTGCCGAGCTGCTGGGCGTGATGCCCTCGCAGATCCTCGTCGGCGGCAGCGCCAGCCTGAACCTCATGTATGACCTCATCGCCAAGGCCTGGACGCACGGCCTGCTGCACTCACCGCGCCCGTGGTCGCAGGAGCCCGTCGTCCGCTTCCTGTGCCCCGCGCCGGGCTATGACCGCCATTTCCGCGTGTCGCAGTCGTTCGGCATGGAGCTCATCCCCATTTCCATGACGCCGGACGGCCCGGACATGGACGCCGTTGAGGCCGCCGTGCGCGACCCGGCCGTCAAGGGCATCTGGTGCGTGCCGAAATACTCCAACCCGCAGGGTATCGTCTATTCCGACGCCGTCGTCGACCGGCTGGCCGCCCTGCGCCCCGCCGCGCCGGACTTTGCCCTGATGTGGGACAACGCCTACTGCCTGCACGAGGTCTACGGCGAGTTCGTTCCCTTCCGTGACATGCTCACGCTGTGCCGCGAGGCCGGGAACGCCGACATGGTCTATGAATTTGCTTCGACGTCCAAGATCACCTTCCCCGGTGCGGGCGTGGCCGTCATGGCGGCGTCCGAGGCGAACCTGAAGTACCTCTCCGGTCTGCTCGGCGCGCAGACCATCAGCTATGACAAGGTCAACCAGCTGCGTCATGTCCGCTTCCTGCAGGACAAGGCCCATGTGCTCGAGCTCATGCAGCGCCACGCCGCCATCCTGCGCCCGAAGTTCGAGGCCGTGCTGGCAGCCCTGCGCGGTATCGCCCCGCTCAACATCGCGAGCTGGACGGAGCCGAAGGGCGGCTACTTTGTCTCATGCGACGCCATGCCCGGTACGGCGAAGCGCACGCTCGCTCTGTGCGCCGAGGCCGGTGTGACCATGACGCCCGCCGGAGCAACCTATCCCGGCGGGAACGACCCCGCCGACAGCAACATCCGCATCGCGCCGAGCTTCCCGCCCGTGGAGGAGCTGGAGCAGGCCATGCAGATCTTCTGCCTTGCCCTGCGCATGGCTGCACTGGAAAAGCTGGGGATCTGATTCCGGCAGCACCTGCTTTACATCTTTTATTATCTTTCATTCTGATGCGGAGGGATTTTCATGCTGGACGCCATTGCACTCGGGGAGCTGCTGATCGATTTTGCCACGGTCGACACGGACCGCGACGGCTACCCCACCCTCGCCGCCCATCCCGGCGGCGCGCCGGGGAATTTTCTGGCCGCCCTGCACGCCTACGGCTGCAGCGGCGCCATGCTCGGCAAGGTAGGCGCGGATACGTTCGGCGACCTTCTGTGCGCCACACTGGCGCAGGCCGGTATCCGCACGGAGGGCATCGTGCGTGATCCGTCCGTGTTCACAACGCTGGCCTTCGTCACGTTCGGCCCCGGCGGCGAACGCGCGTTCAGTTTTGCCCGCAAGCCGGGCGCGGACACGCAGCTCCGCTTTGACGAGCTGGATCTTTCGCTGCTGGACGAGGCGCGTCTGCTCCACTTCGGCAGCCTGAGCCTGACGCAGGAGCCGGTGCGCTCCGCCACGCAGCAGGCCGTTGCCTATGCCGCCGCGCACGGCAAGCTTCTCAGCTTCGACCCGAACCTCCGCCTGCCGCTGTGGCCGGATGCCGATGCGGCGAAGACGCAGATCCTCTGGGGCCTGCGGCAGGCCGATATCGTCAAGATCAGCGACGACGAGGTGCGCTTTCTCTGGAGCTGCGGCCCCGAGGAGGGCGCAGCGCGCCTGCTTGCGGACTTCGGCGTCCGCCTGGCCATGGTCACCTGCGGGCCGAAGGGCTGCCTGCTGCAGAATGCCGGGGCAGCCGTCCGCGTGGCCGCGCCGCGCGTCCTGCCGGTCGACACGACGGGCGCGGGCGATATCTTCGGTGGCAGCGCCGTCAGCCGCCTGCTGCAGCTGGGCCGCGCGCCCGAGGCGCTGACGGAGGACGAGCTGACCGCCATCGGCCGCTTCGCCGCCACGGCCGCCAGCCTATCCACGCAGTACCCCGGCGGCATCTCCGCCATCGTCCCGGAGGAGACCGTACTGCGGTGTATGGAGGGCTGAGCAAAAACAGGCACGCATTCTGTGGCACAATGCCTTCCGATCCGCTTTATCGGCAGCATTGCGCCGGGAACGGCATGCTGCTTCCTTACATATGCCGCGATATATGAAATTCCCCAGAGCGGTTCATCCTGCTCTGGGGAATTGCTTTATTCTTCGGTATTTCTGTCCTTACGGGCGGCGAAGCGGTCGCTGAAGACGAAGTAGCGCTGGCCAAAATAGTTCAGCAGCGCATAGCTGAGCGAACCAACGGACATTTCGCAGTTGCCGCGGATATTCTCCGTGCCGCCGAACGAGAAGAAGCGCGTCACGGAGTGCGAGCGCAGCAGCAGGCGCGAGACATACGGCCCGATGAGATAATACGACAGCAGATAGCACACAACAATGTCCAGCACAAAGCACAGCAGCTGCTTCGAGGTGGTCTTGTGGCCGGGGAAGAGCAGATAGTTGCAGGAAAGATACCAGATGATGCTGCCGAGGCCGTAGTTCACGATCGGCGCAAAGTGCTTGCTGACGTCGGCCACATTATAAAGGAGAAACATGATCCCCGTGCAGACGATGAAGTTCAGAACGCCGACCAGCAGATAAAGCGCCAGCGTTTTATCGATCATCTTTTTCAGCTTCAAGCGTTTCCCTCCCGTGCAGCGTGATTGCACCATTATACCGCGTTTTCCCCCAAAAGGCAAGCGCTTTCTGCCGGTTCCGCCGTGCAGCCCGGATTCTCCCTTGCAAACACTTTCCCTTTATGATATGATTCAGACTGTCAAAAACCTGCCCAGCCGAAAGTTTCGGAGGGGAAACAGTCCGAAAGGGCTTTTGACAAGCTGATGATTTTGCAAAATCACGACAGGCGATGTCCCATGCAGGGAGGGAAACGATATTTTGAAGAAAGTGATCAATTTTGCCTTTGTGGGGCTGATCCTCTGCGGGCTGCTGCTCGGTCTGGCGCGGACGGTCTTCTTCCCAAAGGAGATCAACTATTATGAAAACCGCTATGCAAACCGCGCGGCCCTGCCGACGCCGGGAAGCTACGCCGACGGCACGTTTCAGGATCAGCTGGAGGCCGCGCTGGGGGATCAGACTCCCTTTGCGGAACGGTTCAAGGCGCGGTATAACGATCTGTCGTCCAAGCTGACCAAGGCACTGCTGAAGCCCGTGCTGGAAAACGGCCGCTACTACCGGGTCGGCGATGTGCAGCTGTTCTCGGATTACCTGACGTATCAAACGCGCGATCTGGAGAAGCTCCGTCCCACGCTGGAGGAGCGCGCCGCAAATTATAACGCCATATTCGCCGCTCATCCTGACATAGAGTTTTTTGTCTGCTACATTGAAAAGGACACGGATATCAACTTTGAGACCGGAGAGCGGGTCTATGCTGACGATCTGCTGTTTTCCATGCTGAACCTGCCGGAGAACCGGATGCTGAAATATGAAATCCCCGATTTTGCCGCATTCTCCGAGTATTTTTACCGGACGGACCACCACTGGAATTATCTCGGCTCCTACCGCGCCTATCGGGAGCTGCTCCCCCTCCTCGGCTGCACGGATACGCCGCTGGAACCGACCGCGACCGAGACGCTCGGCGAGTTTTCCGGCTCTAAGGCGGCCGGAACGGGGCTTGATATCTTCTCCGAGCCCTTCACCGTCTATCGCTTTGCCTATCCGGAGATGACGGTCACACGCAACGGTGAGCCCGCCGGAGACTATGGCAGGCAGGACGCCGTGCCGGGCGAGCTTGCGCTCAGCTACGGCGCCTTCTATGGCGGGGACGACGGCGAGATCATCTTTGACACCGGCCGGACCGACCGGGGAAATCTGCTGGTCATCGGCGAATCCTATGACAACGCCATTCTGAAGCTGCTGGCCTCCCACTTTGGCCGGACATATTCCGTCGATCTGCGCTACTACCGCAATTATATGGGAAGCGACTTCTCCCTGAGCGACTATCTGCGCAGGAACAACATCACGAAGGTCCTGCTGATCGGAAATGTCGACTATTATATCTCGCCCGACTTTGCACTGGAGAACTGAGCCATGGTATTTAGCAGTATCACCTTTGTCTATGCCTTTTTCCCGCTGGTCGCCGTCGCCTACTACCTGAGCAAAAACCGCGTTTACCGCAATGTCGTTCTGCTGCTCGCCTCGCTCCTGTTTTATTCCTGGGGCGAGCCGCGCTTCCTGCTGCTGATGCTCGCCGCCACACTTGCGGCCTACTGCGGCGGCCTGCTGATGGAGCGCAGCACCGCGCACAAGAGGCTTATTCTGATCGTCACAGTCGTCCTGCTCGTCGGAAATCTCTTCGTCTTCAAATATCTGAATTTCTTTTCGGAGAACCTTTCCGCCCTGTTTGGATGGCGCGCACTGCCGAAGCTGACGCTCCCCATCGGCATCAGCTTCTATACCTTCCAGATCCTTTCGTATGTGATCGATCTGTACCGCGGCGAAATTCGCGTCCAGCGCAACTATTTTTATCTGCTCCTCTACGTCAGCTTCTTCCCGCAGCTGATCGCCGGGCCGATTGTCCGCTATGAGACGGTCGAGCAGGAGATTCTGGAACGCCGCGAATCGATCGACGATGTGGCGGCCGGTCTGCGCCGCTTTATCCTCGGCCTTGCGAAAAAGGTCATTCTGGCAAACAACATCGCCCGCATCGCCGAGACGATCTACGCCGGAGACAGCGCCGTTTACGGCACCGCGCTCTACTGGCTCGCAGCCGTGGCCTATGCTCTGCAGATTTATTTTGATTTCTCCGGCTACAGCGACATGGCCATCGGTCTGGGGCGGATGTTCGGCTTCCATTTTCTGGAGAACTTTGACCACCCCTATACCGCCCTTTCCATCACGGATTTCTGGCGGCGGTGGCACATCTCTCTGTCGACATGGTTCCGCGACTATGTCTACATCCCGCTCGGCGGCAACCGCGTCAAAAAATCCCGCTGGATCCGGAACCTTCTGGTCGTCTGGGCGCTGACCGGCTTCTGGCACGGCGCACAGTGGAACTTCCTGTTCTGGGGCCTGTATTACGGGCTTCTGCTGCTGGCGGAAAAGCTGTTTCTGGGGCGGCTGCTGGAGCGGCTGCCGAGGGCCGTTCGCTGGCTCTATACGGCGTTTTTCGTGCTGATCGGCTGGGTGCTGTTCAACCTGACCGATTTCCCGTCGCTGTGCCATGCGCTGAAGCTCATGTTTGTCCCGCAGGCGACGGACTGGGTGGCTGCCGCCGCCACGAACGTCTCCCTTCTGAAGGCCGTTGTCTACCTGCCGCTCGGTATCGTGTGCTGTCTGCCGCTGCTGCGCCGGGAGCCGAAGAGCACAAAGGGCATTCTGCTGGCAGACCTTGCCTCCGGTCTTCTGCTGATCGTGTGCATTGTGTTCATCCTCAGCTCATCGTATAATCCGTTCATCTATTTCCGCTTCTGATCTCCGGGCGGCTCCTGCTTGCGGGCAGGGGCCGCTCTTTCCCGAGGTTGACGCAGCCGCGGAGACGTGTTACAATAAGGCATACCTGAGAAGAGCCGGAGGAACGAAATGCAGGAGATTCTGGAAGTAAGCTGCCGCCCCGTACACGACGGGATCTGGACACCCGCAGAGCTGATGGGCGCGCTCGAGCGCGCCGCCACGGACCACGCAGACGCGCTGAACATCGGCCACGACCGCATGGTCGCGGACTTCGGCAGCCTGTGGATGCTCGTGCGCAGCCGGTTGGAGCTGACACGTCTGCCCGCTGCGGACGAGGCGCTGACTGTGCGCACCTGGCTGCGCAGCCCGACGCCCGTGATGAGCGTGCGCGACTATGATTTCTGCGCAGACGGCGAGGTCATCGGCTCGGCCGTGCACTGCTGGGTGCTCGTGAATGCCGAGGCGCGGCACATGATCGACCTGCGGCAGATCCCCGCTCTGTGGGAGCTGCCCGTGCATGCACCGGAGCGGAAAACGCGCCTGCGCCGCCTGACGCTGCCGGAGACGATGACGGCCGCCGGGGCCGTCCGCGTGACGGATGCGGAGATCGACGACAACGGCCACATGAACAACGTGGCCTATGTGCGCCGCGCGCAGGAGGCCGCGCCCGGCCTGTTCCGCGGGCTGGAGGTCGTGTATGACCGCGAATGCTTCCGCGGGGCCCTGCTCACGCTCGAGCATGCCGCCGACGCGGACGCGCAGTATGTCCGCGGCGTGCTGGAAAGCGGCGAGGAGAGCTTCCGCATGCGCTTTTTCGGCGCGGAGGCCGCGCAGTGAGGCGGGCCGCCGCAGCGCTGCTGTGCCTGCTGCTCCTGTGCGCCTGCGCCGCGCCGGAGCAGGCGGACGCCCTGCCGCAGGAGCTGGTCGGCAGCTGGGTCAGCGCCGGAAACGGCGATCTCATCGAGACCATGACGCTGGCGCAGGACGGCACGATCAGCGTGCAGTGCACGTTCCGCGGCAAGGACACCGGGACCATCCGCGGCGTGTGGCACGCAGACGGGCAGACACTTTTCACGGACATTCAGGAGGGCACCTCGCCCTATCAGGCCGAATTTATCTGGACCGTTGACGGCCGGGAGCTGACGCTGACGGACGACTCCGGCACGGCGCGCTATGTCCGTAACGACTAGGAGGAATCTTTCATGCGGGATCAACACGATATCCCCGTGCTGCTGACCGGCTGTCTGGCCGCCGGAGGCGCGGGCATGTTTCTGATCATGAGCGTGCTCATCGGCTTCGGCGTCAGCACGCTCATCGGCCGCGAGGCCATGTATCTCTGCCTGCTGCTGGAGCTTATCAACCTGCTGGTGCTCCATGCCCGCGCAGGCGCGCTGCTGCGCAGCGGAAAAGCGCCGCAGCCCTCTCCGAAGATGCGCCTGCTGCGCCGCGTAAGCGGCATCGGCTGGCTGACCGGCGCGGTGCTGCTGGTCGGCTCGCTCGCGCTGCTCCTGTTCGGCCTGCCGCTGGCGAACATCTGGGTGAAGCTTGCGGCCTACATCGGCGTGCCGGTCATGATGCTCAGCTGGGCCGGCTGCCTGATCGTATTCCGCCGCCTGCGCATGTCCGCTGCGGCCTGTGCGCAGGAGAAAGGAAAGGTGCTGCTGCCATGATGCGCGATCTGTTTCTGGACCTCGACGATACTCTGCTCGACTTCGGCGAAGCGGAGCGCCACGGCATCCTCCGCACGCTGCGGGAGCTCGGCATCGCCCCCACGGAGGAGACGCTCGCGCTCTACAGCCGCATCAATCAGCAGCAGTGGGAGCGCTTTGAGCGCGGTGAAATTTCACGCGAGCAGGTGCTCATTGAGCGTTTTTCCCTGCTGTTTCAGGCCCTTGGCTGCACCCACGACCCCGAGGATGCCGAAAACCGCTACCGCCGCTATCTCGGCATCGGCCACTGGTTCGTGCCCGGCGCAGAGGCCCTGCTCAGCTGGCTCGCCCCGCGCTTCCGTCTCTATTTGGCCTCGAACGGCGTGGCGGACACGCAGTACGGCCGTCTGGAGAGCGCCGGGATCTCCCACTTTTTTCAGGAAATTTTCATTTCCGAGGACACGGGCTTCCACAAGCCGGAAAAGGGCTATTTTGACTACTGCTTCGCGCGCATCCCGGACTTTGACCCCGCGATGGCCATGATCGTCGGCGACAGCCTGACGAGCGACATCCTCGGCGGCAGAAATGCGGGGCTGCGCACCTGCTGGTTCAACCGCGCTGGCCGTCCTCCGCGCCCGGACATCGTGCCGGATTTTGAAATACACCGTCTGGAAGAGCTGCCAGATATTCTGGAGCAATGCTGAAAATTTCCTGCTCGCACTATCTTGACAAGCGTCTCCGCATATGTCATACTGAAAGCAGCGAAAGGAGGAATGTGCCATGCGAATGGAGTTCCTGTGGCTTGCGCTCATCGTAGTCTTTGCCGTGATCGAGGGCGCCACAACCGCTCTGACGACCGTCTGGTTCATCGGCGGTGCGCTGGCCGCTCTGGCAGCCGCCCTGCTGCATGCCGAGCTATGGCTGCAGATCACGCTGTTCTTTGCCGTGTCTGTCGTGCTGCTGGCCGCGCTGCGCCCGCTCGTGAAAAAGTACCTGCGGCCGCGCACCGTCCGCACGAACGCCGCCGGGAACATCGGCCGCGAGGCCATCGTCACGGAGGCCATCGACAATCTGCATGAGACCGGCGCGGTCCGTCTGTCCGGCGTGGAATGGACGGCCCGCAGCGCCGACGGCAGCCCCGTTGCGGTCGGGACCGTCGTGCGGATCGACGCCATCGAGGGCGTCAAGCTGATCGTCACCCCCGTTCCCGTCCCCCACAAATAAGCAAAGGAGAGAGTATTATGGAAAAGATCGTTCCCTATCTCATCATCGGCGCCGTCGCCCTGGTCATCCTGATCATCCTCATCAAAAACATCTGCATTGTGCAGCAGTCCCGCGCCTACGTCATCGAGCGCCTCGGCGCGTTCTCGCAGGTGTGGGAGGTCGGCATCCACTTCAAGCTGCCCTTCGTCGAGCGCATCGCCCGCCGCGTCAGCCTGAAGGAGCAGGTGCTGGACTACCCCCCGCAGCCCGTTATCACGAAGGATAACGTCACCATGCAGATCGATACCGTCGTCTACTTCCAGATCACGGATCCGAAGCTCTATACCTACGGCGTCGAGCAGCCGATGGTCGCCATGGAAACGCTGACGGCCACGACGCTGCGCAATATCATCGGCGATCTCGAGCTGGACCAGACGCTCACGAGCCGCGACGTCATCAACACGAAGATGCGCGCCATCCTCGACGAGGCGACCGACCCCTGGGGCATCAAGGTCACCCGCGTGGAGCTGAAGAACATCCTGCCGCCGCAGGACATCCAGAACTCCATGGAAAAGCAGATGAAGGCCGAGCGCGACCGCCGTCAGGCCATCCTGCAGGCAGAGGGCACGAAGCGCTCGCAGATCCTCGTCGCCGAGGGCGAAAAGGAATCCGCCATCCTCCGCGCCGACGCCGAAAAGCAGTCCGCCATCCTGCGTGCGCAGGGTCAGGCCGAGGCCATTCTCGCCGTGCAGAAGGCGACGGCAGAGGCCATGCAGATGCTGAACGACGCCTGCCCGAACGATCAGGTCATCAAGCTCAAGGCGCTCGAGGCCATGCAGAAGGTCGCCGACGGCAAGGCCACGAAGATCATCATCCCCTCGGAGCTGCAGGGCCTTGCAGGCCTTGCGGCCGGACTGGTCGAGACCGTCCGCGAGCCGAAGCAGTAAAGAAAACAGGCCGGCCCTGAAAAGGGTCGGCCATTTTTGCAGGAAGAAAACCACTGGCCCGGCCGGTGGTTATGATTGGAAAGGTAGGGCGCTATGTCCAGAAGATCCCGCGTGCTGCGGCGCATTCTGCTCCTTGCGCTGGCAGTTTATCTCATCTGCTCCGTTGCTGCCGTGCAGGTCATGAACGCCGCCCTGTTCGGGCGCGCAGACGAGCCGGACGGGCTGACCGTGCGCTATGCGGACGTCGCGGCGGACTATCCTCGGCAAACGGTCACGTTCTCCTCCGGCTCCGCCCAGCTCACGGGCTGGCTCTATCCGGCGGAGGATGCGGCGGCCCTTGTCGTCATCGCCCACGGGCTTGGCGCGGACGCGGAGACATACCTGCCGGAGACGATGCATTTTGTGGACAGCGGCTACAGTGTCCTGGCCTACGATGCGACCGGCACCGGAGCCTCCGGCGGCAGCGGCACGCGCGGTCTTGCGCAGTCCGCCCTTGATCTGGATGCCGCCCTGACCCGCGCAGAACAGGAGGGCTTGCCCATTTTGCTCTTCGGCCACAGCTGGGGCGGCTATGCCGCCGCAGCTGTGCTGGGCGGCAGCCACGACGTGACGGCCTCCGTCTGCGCGGCAGGATTTGATACGCCGCTCGGCCTGATGCGGCAGACGGCGCGGCGCTGGTGCGGACCGGTCGCGGAGCTGGGCGTGCCGTTCCTGTGGCTCGATCAGCAGCTGCGCTTCGGCACGGCGGCAAACGTCTCCGGCGCAGAGGCCGCGGCGGCTTCCGGCACGCCGGTGCTCGTGCTGCACGGGGCGGACGACGATACCATCCCGGCGGACGGACCGAGCCTGCTGGCAGCCTGCCAAAAAGAGAACGCACCGAATATCCGGACCGTCCTCCTGCCCGGTGAAACACACACCTCCCTGCTGCACGATGCGCAGGGGCGCTGCAGCGAAGCCGTATTCGCGCAGATCGACGCGTTCTATGCCGCCGCGCTGGCAGACGGCGCAGGCTGACGGGGAAATGGTACGCGCCAATTGCGTCTGTAGCGGCGCTCGTTGTGCAAGGCCGCCGCGCGAGAGAAAAATGTAGCGGCGCTCAGGGAGCGCCTTGCAGGCTGGCAATATTTGCTGGCACAAATTCATTGGCGCAACGCCTCCAAGTTTGTCATTGCGAGGAGGCCAATAATTTCAGAAAATTCTATTTTGAGATAGCCCATTCTTCCTTATGAAGCCTCTTCTGATCCGCAGCGCTTTTCATTT
>NZ_JBBMFF010000077.1:0-6867 GCF_040096185.1 Faecousia intestinalis
GAACGCGAAAGGACACCCTGACGGTTTCCTTTCACACTTTTCTTCCCTCCGAAACTTTTGGCTTGGCAGGTTTTTTGACAGTCTGCTATATTACCCATGCGGCGCATGCGGCGCAAAAAAGCCGAAACTCCGCATTTTCATTTCTTAGATAGTGTACCAAATCCACGCCCGATTTTCAATCCTTTCCCGCATTTTTTGCCGGGTACAAAAAAAGTTTTAGCTTATCGATAGAAAAATCGCGATTTCCTTGTAGTTTTTTATTGTTATAAGTCAAAATTCAGAAAAAAATCGCAAAAAAAGTTAGTCTCTGCCTTGCAGGCTTTCTCTATTTATAGTATAATCTGAGTGATACGAGCCCGTCCACCGGCTGCGACCGGATTATTTTACAAAGGGGACCTGTTTCCATGGCAACATTTTACATAAACGGTGCCGAAGTTACCGTCGCCAAAAAGCAGAAGCTGCTGCGCTACCTGCGCGATGAGCTGCATCTCACCTCCGTAAAAGACGGCTGCAGCGAGGGCGCCTGCGGCGCATGCACCGTGCTCATCAATGGCGAGCCCTGCCGCGCCTGCGTTCCGGACACCGAGCGGCTCGACGGCAAGCACATCCTGACGGTCGAGGGCCTTTCCGACTTTGAAAAGGCTGCCTACACCTTCGCCTTCGGCGAGGCTGGCGCCGTGCAGTGCGGCTTCTGCATCCCCGGTATGGTGCTGTGCGCCAAGGCCCTGCTCGACCGCACGCCGGACCCGACGGAGGAGCAGATCCGCTGGGCCATCCGCAACAACTACTGCCGCTGCACCGGCTATGTCAAGATCGTCGAGGCCATCCGTCTGGCCGGGAAGATCCTGCGCGAAAAGAAGATCCCCCTGCCCGCCACGACGGACTGGAAGATCGGCTCCCGCGTCCAGCGTCTGGACGTCGAGGAGAAGGTCCTCGGCACCGGCAAATACCCCGACGATTACTACCCCGAAAAAATGTGCTACGGCTCCGCCGTGCGCAGCAAATATCCGCGCGCCCGCGTGCTGTCCATCGACACGTCCAAGGCGGCCGCGCTGCCCGGCGTTATCTGCGTGCTGACCGCAGCGGATGTGCCGGGCGAGAACATCATCGGACACATCGTCCACGACTGGGACGTCATGGTCCCCGTCGGCGGTGTCGTCCACTTCCTCGGCGACGCGCTGGCCCTTGTCGCAGCCGAGACGCCGGAGATTCTGGAAAAGGCCAAGAAGCTCGTCAAGGTGGAATATGAGATTTTGCCCGCCGTGCACAACCCCGAGGAGGCGGCCGCGCCCTATGCGCCGCTCGTCCACCGCAAGGGCAACCTGCTGGCGCACAAGCACGTCTCCCGCGGCAATGCCGAGGAGGCCATTGCCCACTCGAAATTTGTCGTGCAGGATCACTTCTCCACCCCGTTCACGGAGCACGCCTTCCTTGAGCCGGAATGCGCCGTGGCCGTGCCGGACGGAGACGGCATCCGCCTCTACACGACGGACCAGAGCGCCCACACCACGCTGCACGAGGTCACGATGGCCCTCGGCCTGCCGCCCGAGAAGGTCAAGATCCAGAATGCCCTCGTCGGCGGCGGCTTCGGCGGCAAGGAGGACATGACCGTCCAGCCGCTGGCCGCGCTCATTGCCTATAAGACCGGCCGCGCCGTCAAGTGCAAGCTGACGCGTGCCGAGTCCCTGCTCATCCACCCGAAGCGCCATCCCTTCGAGATGGACTTCACCATGGGCGTGGACGAAAACGGCATCATTCAGGGCGTGAAGGCCAAGGTCGTCTCTGACACCGGTGCTTACGCCTCGCTGGGCGGCCCGGTGCTCGAGCGCGCCTGCACGCACGCCGCCGGTCCCTATGCCTACGAAAACTTCGAGATCGACGGCTATGCCTACTATACAAACAATCCGCCTGCCGGTGCGTTCCGCGGCTTTGGCGTCACGCAGACGTGCTTCGCCGTGGAGACGCTGCTGAACCGCGCTGCCGACCTTGTCGGCATCTCCCCGTGGGAGATCCGCTACCGCAACGCCATCCGTCCCGGCGGTGTGCTGCCGAACGGGCAGATCGTCGATGACTCTACCGGCCTTGTGGAGACGCTCCTTGCCGTAAAGGACGAATACGACAACGCCAAGATCAAGGGCATCGCCTGCGCCATGAAGAATGCCGGCCTCGGCGTCGGCCTGCCGGACTGGGGCCGCTGCAAGCTCATCGTCGAGGGCGATTCCAAGGTCCATATCTATTCCGGCGCTTCGTGCATCGGGCAGGGCCTCGGCACCGTGCTGGTGCAGATGGTCTGCTCAAACACGAACCTCTCCCGCGACGACATTGTCTATGAGCGCTCCAACACCTGGATCGCCCCGGACTCCGGCGACACGTCCGGCTCCCGCCAGACGCTTGTGACCGGCGAGGCCTGCCGCCGCGCCTGCCTGCAGCTCCACGAGGCGCTGGCCGGAAAGTCGCTCAGCGACCTCATCGGGAAAGAATTCTACGGCGAATACCTCGCGAAGACCGACCCGCTCGGTGCGGATGTGCCGAACCCGGTCTCCCACGTCGCCTACGGCTACGCCACGCAGGTCTGCATCCTCGACGAGAAGACCGGCCTCATCCGCAAAATGATAGCCGCGCACGACGTCGGCAAGGCCATCAACCCGCTCTCCTGCGAGGGCCAGATCGAGGGCGGCGTCGTCATGTCCATGGGCTATGCCCTGACGGAGCAGTATCCCATCGACGAAAACTGCCATCCGACGGCGCGCTTCGGCACGCTCGGCCTGTTCCGTGCCCATCAGGTGCCGGAGATCAAGGCCATTGTCATCGACAAGCCGGGCCTGAACGTGGCCTGCGGCGCGATCGGCATCGGTGAGATCACCTCGATCCCCACCGCACCGGCCATTGCGGACGCCTATTACCGGCTCGACGGCGAGCCGCGCACCAGTCTGCCGCTGACCGGCACGCCCTATGCACGCAAATAACGGGGAGGTTGCATGAGATGAAAGTCAGAAAGAAGTTCCCGTCCAAGGTTGCCTGCGTCCACTGCAACGGCGGCTGCCGCGCCAACCAGAGCCCGGAGGGCTACGATCTTTGCCTCTACGGCTGCACCGGCTGCGGTGCGTGCATGGAGGTCTGCCGCTTCGGCGCGATCTCGCTGAACTCCTACGGCGTGGCCGAGGTCGACGAGAGCCGCTGCATCGGCTGCGGCGCGTGCTATCAGGCCTGCCCGCAGCGCGTCATCCACCTGCGGCTCGAGGACAACCCCATTGTCGTCCTCTGCTCGAACAAGGACGCCCGCTGCCGCGATGTCTGCGCCGTGAGCTGCATCGGCTGCGGTCTGTGCGAGCGCACCTGCCCGGCCGGAGCCATCGTTGTTTCGGAAAACCGCGCCTTTATCTACGCGGATAAGTGCCTCTCCTGCGGCATGTGCGCCATGGCCTGCCCGCGCAATGTCATCCACGACAAGCGCGGCCTGCTGACGCCCCGCCACTGAAGCCCATGCGCGTTCTGATCGATGCGGACGGCTGCCCCGTCGTCCGCGAGACCGTGCGGCAATGCGCCGCCTTCCATGTGCCGTGTCTGCTGTTCTGCGACACGGCGCATGTCTTTTCCATTCCCGGCGTGGAGGTCTTTGTTGCGGACTGCGGGCACGACAGCACGGACTATCTGCTGCTGTCGCACCTGCGCCCCGGCGACGTTGTGATCACGCAGGACTACGGCCTTGCCGCCCTGTGCCTTGCGCGCAGCGCGCAGGCCCTGCATCCGGCGGGCCATGCCTACACAAAGGACAATATCGACGCTCTGCTCACCGTTCGCGCCGAGTCCGCCCGCCTGCGCCGCGGCGGTGTCCGCCTGCACCGTACGGCTGCCCGGAAGCCCGCGCAGGACCACGCCTTTTCCGTCCTGCTCTGCCGCATTCTGTCGGAAAATACCGGGACTTGACGAATCGCCGAAAATGTGGGATAATAACAAGACGACTATGATTCGTCTATCCGACGTCCGTTTTCCGGTGCCGTCCTGCGGCAGAAGGAGTTATTTATGATTGGTTTCTATGATTACACGGTCATTCTGACCTACCTCAGCCTGCTGTCTGCCGTGACCGGCATCGGGCTGGCCGTCGCCCACCACCCGCTGCTGGCAATCCTCTGTTTGATGTTCAGCGGCCTTTGCGATATGTTTGACGGCCGCGTCGCCCGCACGAAGAAGAACCGCACGGCGGAGCAGAAGGGCTTCGGCATTCAGATTGACTCTCTGTGCGACATCGTTGCCTTCGGCATCCTGCCCGCCGTCATCACGATCGTCGTGTGCGGCTCTGTCTGGTATGCCGTGCTGATCGCGGCGCTCTATGTGCTCGCCGGGCTCATTCGCCTTGCCTATTTCAACGTGACGGAGGAGCTGCGCCAGCAGGAGACGGACGAGTGCCGCAAGACCTACACGGGCCTTCCCATCACCTCAGCCGCGCTCATTTTCCCGTTTTTCTTCTGCTTCCTCGATATTTTCCAGCGTGCCGCGATCCTGCATGGGGCGCTGCTCGTTGTTATGGCGCTGACTGGCGCCAGCTTTGTGATGCCGTTCCATATCCGCAAGCCGCGCTCCAAGGAGCAGTGGGCGCTGCTCGGCATCGGCCTTGTGATCGCCGCAGGCTGCATCTTTGTCTGGGTGCGTTTCCGCATGAGGATCGTGCGATGAAGAGGCTGCTGCTCATTCTGAACCCCTGCTCGGGAAAAAAGCGCGCGAACCGCGCGCTGGCGGAGATCGTCAGCATTTTCAACCGCGGCGGCTATGACGTCACGGTCTATACCACAGCTGCCCGCGGCGACGCAACGCAGGTCGCAGCATCCCGCTGCCGCGAATTCGACTGCGTGGTCTGCGCAGGCGGCGACGGCACGTTCAACGAGGTCGTCTCCGGTGTCTATGCGGCCGGAAGCGACACGCCCATCGGCTATATCCCCGCAGGCAGCACGAACGACTTTGCCAGCAGCATGAACCTGTCGCGCAACCTGCTGCAGGCCGCGCGCGACATCGTCGAGGGCGAGCCGCGCACACTGGACCTCGGCAGCTTCAACGGCCGCTGCTTCTCCTATGTCGCCTCGTTCGGCGCGTTCACCCGCGCATCCTACGCCACGTCGCAGAGCGTAAAAAATGCGCTGGGCCATCTGGCCTATGTGCTCGGCGGCATCAAGGAGCTGCCGTCCATCCGCAGCCGCCATGTGCGCTTTCTGCTCGACCACGAGACCGTGCTCGAGGACGACTATATCTTCGGCGCCATCAGCAACTCCACATCCGTTGCGGGCATTCTGACGCTCTCCCCGGAGATCGTGGACATGAACGACGGCGTGTTCGAGCTGCTGCTCGTGCGCAAGCCGCAGAGCCTGATGGAGCTGAGCGACTGCGTGCTGGCCCTGACGACGCAGGATTACCACACGCCCATGCTGACGTTCACGAGCGCCAGCCATCTGGAGATCGACGCCCCCGCCGACATGGACTGGACGCTCGACGGCGAGCAGGCCAAGGGACAGGCGCACTGCGTCGCAGAGAACCTGCACAACGCCGTGAAAGTCATCGTGAACCCCGCCACCGATCCCAGCGCCGCAGAATAAAACCGGCCCCTGCAACCGTCATGCGATTGCAGGGGCTTTTTTCGGGAGATCGCTATGAAAAATACCACGCTTTGCTATCTGGAGCAGGACGGGAGTTGGCTCCTGCTGCACCGCAACAAAAAGAAAAACGATCCGAATCACGACAAATGGATCGGCATCGGCGGAAAATTCGAGGAAAACGAAAGCCCGGACGACTGCGTCCGCCGCGAATTCCGCGAGGAAACGGGACTGGAGCTGACAAAATACCGCTACTGCGGCATCGTGACCTTCGTCAGCGACTGCTGGGAGGGCGAATACATGCACCTGTTCCACGCCTCGGCCTGCCGCGGGAGCCTGCGGGACTGCGACGAGGGCGAGCTGGCGTGGATCCCGGAGACACAGTTCGCCGCCCTGCCGCAGTGGGAGGGGGACCGCATTTTCCTGCGCCTTATGCGGGAGCATGTGCCGTTTTTTTCGCTGAAGCTCCGCTACGAGGGCGACCGGCTGGCAGAAACCGTTCTAAACGGCCGCCCGATGGATTGACACCCACATCCCGTTATGCTATAATCAACTTGCATTCTTTGCAAAGAAGAAAGGAAGAAAATCATGAAACATGTAAAGTCTCTCGCACTGTGCCTGCTGGCGCTGGCCCTTGTCCTTGCGCTCGCCGGCTGCGGCGGCGGCAAGTCCGACCTGCCCGGTACCTACAAGATCGATCTCGATCTGGCCCCTGCCCTGAACTCCGCCATGACCCAGCTCGGCCTTGCCGAAGAGGATCTGGCCGACCTGACCCTGCCCGTTCCCTACACTCTGACGCTGGGCGAAGACGGCACCTATTCCATGCAGGCCGACAAGGAAGCCACCGTTACCGCGCTGCACACCTATCTGCAGGGCTGCGGCTCCGCCATTGAGGCGGCGCTCTACAAGACCGCCGAGGAATCCGGACTGTCCCGCGAGGACTTCGACGCTGCCTTCGAGCAGAGCACCGGCTCCAGCGTTTCGGACTATGTCGCCGAACAGATCAGCCAGCTCGACGAAGAGTCCCTGCTGAGCTCTCTGGAAGAGGACGAGGAGTCCGGCGTCTACAAGGCAGCTGACGGCAAGCTCTATTTTGAGGAGCAGGAAGCCGACTTCTCCGAAGAGGACTATGTTTCCTACACGCTCGAGGGCGGCAAGCTGACCTTCACGTCCGTCACGGGCGACGCGATGGACCTGCAGTCTCTCAGCGAGATGCTGGGCGATCTGTTCCCCATGGTCTTCACGAAGCAGTAAAACCCACATAAAACGGCCGGAGCGCTGAGCG
>NZ_JBBMFF010000078.1:0-2150 GCF_040096185.1 Faecousia intestinalis
TCCGGCAGCTACAGGCCGTGATCGAGGATGTGCGCACACTGGATGACGCTATGCAAGCCTATGACCGCTTTCTGATACAAAATGGATATGTGGAGCAGGTGCAGGGCTGGGCCAGCGGAACCCATTACCGCGCTACGAAGAAATCCCTGGATAACCCGGTCATTACCAATAAGCTGGTGCAGGCCTTACATATCCGCTCCGCTTCTCACTTTGACCGGGATTTCACGCAAAAGGCGCAGCAGGAACAGTTTGGCGTTTCCAAAGACCAGAAGATGCCAAAGGGCTATGCGATCCACTTCAATGACGGGAAAAACACCTATTCCAGAAATAACGACTGGAAACCCGGCACCTATTATGTGACGAAAGGCTATTCCATTTTGCAGACAAATTTGGAATCCCGTGAGGCAGCCCTGAAATGGGTACAGGATTTTGCCCGGCAGCGGAGCAAAGGCGGAAAGGTCCGGTTTACCCCTCCGCAGCTTGCGCATGTGAGACGGACCGGGCCGGACTACCGGAGCGGTCAGGAGATCACCGGACAGCATTATCTTGACACTTTCGGCTTCCGGGGCGGCGAATTTGGAAACTGGATGAACCAGAATGACCGGCAGGCGTCCCTGAACATGGGATTTGAAGCACTGAAAGACCTGGCGGCTGCCTTACAGATCAGCGATCAGGATATTGCCTTTGGCGGCACGCTTGCTATCGCTTTCGGTGCCAGGGGCAGCGGCAACGCCGCGGCCCATTATGAACCGCTCCGCAAGGTCATCAACCTTACGAAGATGCACGGGGCCGGTTCCCTGGCGCATGAATGGTGGCACGGCTTTGACGACTATTTGGGGGCAAAGATGGGCGCGAAAGGGATGCTCTCAGAACAGCCCCGCCTTTACCCATTGTTCCAAAAGCTCATTGATACCATGAAGTACAAACCGGAGACGCCGGAGCAGGCGGCCAAACGCACCGAGGCACAGAACAGCCGGACAAAGAAAAACGCGGCAAGCTGGCTGGATTCGGCGGTGCTTGGCTCCTTGAAGCGGTACGGCAATGAAAGTACGCTGGAACAGTATGTGGCATTAAAAGACGCTTTCCTTTCCGGGGAGGTCGGTTCTGTGGATCAGATCAGCGCCTTAAAGAAATCCGTCAGCGGCCATGTGATTCCCAAAAGTGATCGTGAACGTTTGGAAATGTTCGAGCGGATGCTTCACAGGATGCAGGAACAGGAAACCCCGCAGATCGGGCGGACAGAGACCGACTACTACCGCAATTCCGTAAAAATGGGAAAAGAATGCGAGAAAGACGGCGGCTATTGGGACAGCAACACGGAAATGACGGCCAGGGCTTTTGCCTGTTATATCAAGGATAAGC
Source organism: Faecousia intestinalis (assembly GCF_040096185.1). Lineage (NCBI taxonomy): Bacteria > Bacillati > Bacillota > Clostridia > Eubacteriales > Oscillospiraceae > Faecousia > Faecousia intestinalis. The sequence continues at coordinate 1,363 of NZ_JBBMFF010000078.1, forward strand.
TGCCCTATGCTTCTGATTATCTGGCCGGCCATGCGGATTGCGCGGTAGCCCTTGTCATGGATAAATCCGGGGAAACAGAGGTTTTGAAAGCCTATCCCCAGGGTGAGGAACGCAGGGCGATCAACGCGGTGTTTGACGAGATCGTGGCAGATTTGAAATTGCAGCACACCCTTACCCATGCGGAAACAACGCTGCCCCTTGCGGTGCAGGCTGTACCGTTGGCTGAAAATGAGCAGATTACCATATTTACGATGGAACGCCCTTCGGTGATCGGGCAACTTGCGGCGGCAAGATCGGCAGAAAAAAGTACCCCGGCGCAGGCGGCTCCTAAAAAGTCCCACGCGCCGGAGATTTAAGGAGGTGAAACATTGGAAGAAAACAAGGATTATCAGGTTTACCGGTTTGACTATCTAACGGAAGGCAGCCAGCTCAAATTGGAGCACAACGTATATTGTGAGGATGTGGATATATCTTCCCTGATTACGCAGGGTGCGGATGCACTGGAGGCATTGCGTCAGGACAGCATAGACGGCGAGCAGAAAGCCCTTGCAATCGTGCAGGCGGCGGCAAAACAATGGGAACAGCAGGCGGCAGTCACACAGAAATTGAACCGCTCGCTGGAATACCTGCGGACCCCGGAGGTTGCACATACGGGAAATGAATGGCGCAAAACCGGCAACTGGCGGGACGCCGAGGAAATCAGCAACCGTGTCTATAAGATGACATGCAGCGTTTGGGAAGATACCAAATATGACCGGGAAACGAAGCAAAGCGTCCCGGTTGCCTGG
>NZ_JBBMFF010000079.1:0-8390 GCF_040096185.1 Faecousia intestinalis
CGCAGCCTTTTCAAACGAGAGCCCAGTGAAACGGGTCTCGTTTGAGAGCTTGTCAAAAACACTTTTTTGACAAGCTCAACTGCTGCAGAGCGCTCGCTCTGCAGCAGCAAATTTGTTATGCCTGTTCGCCGGATTCGGAGGGGTCGATGACGGAATCGTCGTGGAAGACCCAGTCCTGCACGTTCAGAATGTCGTAGGTCGAGGGAGTGCGGCGGATGACGATCTTCGAAAGACCGGCGTTGATGATCATCCGGCGGCACATCGGGCAGGGGAGCAGGTCAGGGATCAGCTCGCCCGTGGCGACGTCGCGCCCGGCCAGATAGATCGTGCCGCCGATGCACTCGCTGCGCGCGGCGGAGATGATGGCGTTCATCTCGGCGTGGACGCTGCGGCAGAGCTCATAGCGCTCGCCGGCGGGGATGCCGAGCCGTTCGCGGATGCAGTAGCCGAGGTCGATACAGTTGCTGCGGCCGCGCGGTGCGCCGTTGTAGCCCGTGGAAACGATCTCGTCGTTGCGGACGATGAGCGCCCCGGAGTGAGAGCGGCTGCAGGTAGAACGCTCCAGCACGGTCTCCGCGATGTCGAGGTAATAGCTTTCCTTATCGATGCGCCCCATGGCAGTGGCCTCCAATGATCGGAACATTGCCATTATTATACACCCTGCAGGAAAAAACTGCAAGCATTTTTCCGAAAAACGCGCCATTTTTGGCGAAAAAACAGCTCAAAAATGGGAGTTTTGCTCCACCAGATGAAAAATAACCGGTGAAGACCGAGGCTGCAATGGAGTGATGCTGCTTTAGAGCATACATTTTCCGCGGTGCAGATACTGCCCATTACGGTCGTGGAGAATTTTGCCCTCCCGGACGACGCAGGTGCCGCGCAGGTAGACCTCTGCGATATGGCCCGCGATCTGCGTGCCCTCATAGGGGGCATAGTCGACGTTTGCCGCCTGATCGGCTGCGGTGATGCAGCTCGTGCCGCGCGGGTCATATACGACGATGTCCGCGTCCGCGCCCGGCTGCAGCACGCCCTTGCGGGGGAAGAGACCGTAGAGCTTCGCGGGCGTTTCGGCCAGCACATCGGCCATGCGCTCGGCCGTGATGCGGCCTGCTGCGACGCCGTAGGTGAACAGCAGCGTGCCGCGCGTCTCCACGCCGGGCATGCCGCCGGGAATTTTCGTGAAGTCGCCGCGCCCGGCGTCCTTCTGCGCGAGGGTGAAGCTGCAGTGATCCGTCGAAACGGTCTGGATCTCGCCGTCGGCCAGCGCCTTCCACAGGCGCTCGTTGTCGAGCTTCTTGCGCAGCGGGGGCGCGCAGACATAGCGTGCGCCTGCAAAGTCCGGCAGGCTGTAGCGTGAGTCGTCCAGCAGCAGGTAGTGCGGGCAGGTCTCCACAAAGACCTTCTGCCCGAGGCCGCGCGCGGCCTCGACCTCGCGCAGGGCTGCCGCCGTGGACAGGTGGACGATCATGACGGGCACATCGGCCACGCGTGCCAGCTTCAGCAGACGGCCGACGGCCTCGGCCTCGGCCTCCGCCGGGCGGCAGAGGGGGTGAGACGACGGGGAAAGCGCGCCTGCGGCCTTCTTTTCGGCGATGAGCGCATCGATCATGCCGGCGTTCTCACAGTGCACGCCGACGATGCCGCCGAGACGCTTCATCTCGCGCAGGGCGTGGAACATGGCCTCATCGCCGATCATCATCGCGGGATAGGTCATGTACATTTTGAAGGAGGAGATGCCCTCGTCGAACATCTGGGGCAGCTCGGCGCGGATGCCGTCGTTCCAGTCGTCGATGGTCATGTGGAAGCCGTAGTCGCAGCCGGTCTTCCCATCTGCCTTCTCGTGCCAGCGGGCAAGGCCGGTGTGGAGCGTTTCGCCCTTGTTCGGGCAGGCAAAGTCGATGACGGTCGTCGTGCCGCCGCGCAGGGCGGAGCGGCCGCCGGTGTAGAAGTCGTCCGCTGTGACGGTGTTGCAGACCTCAAGGTCGAAGTGTGTGTGCGCGTCGAGAAAGCCGGGGAACAGCAGTTTGCCTCTGACGTCGATCTCCTCGGCCTCCGGGCAGGAAAGCGCCTCGCCGACGGCCTCGATGCGTTCGCCGTCGATGAGCAGATCGGCTTTCCGGCAGCCGGAAGCGCCGACGATCACGCCGCCTTTCAGCAGCTTTTTCATACGAATCCACTCCTTTTTGTTTGGTTGGCTACCCCGCATCATTCCTCTTCGGCCTTCGGCGGATATTTTTCGCCGGTCCATCGGTTCGGAAAGTTTGACGTGCACAAAGCACGCCCGCACGTTCCGAACCTTGCCTCGACAAAAAATCTCTCGCCGGATGCTCTTGAGGAATGATGCGGGGCAGCCTGTGTATTTGCCGGTTGATACTATTCTGTATTTTATTCTATCACTGCGGCGGGGAAAAGGGAATCCCCTTTTTCTGCGGGAAATGCCGCCGCGGCGCGAATCGACGATTGACAGGGAAAGCGTCCAGACCGTATAATGGGGCTGTACCGGTTATCCAAAAAGGAAGGAGATATGTTCCATGCTGCAAATTGAACATCTGACGAAGACCTACGGTGAAAAGAAGGCCGTGGACGATCTGAGCCTGCACATCCTGCCCGGTGAAATTTACGGCTTCATCGGCCACAACGGCGCGGGAAAGACGACGACGCTGAAATCCGTCGCCGGGATCCTGCGCTTCGACGCCGGAGAGATCCGCATCGGCGGCACCTCCATCCGCACGGACCCGCTGGCCTGCAAGCGAAAGCTTGCCTACATCCCGGACAATCCCGATCTCTATGACTATATGACGGGCATCCAGTATCTGAACTTTATTGCGAACATTTTCGGTGTCAGCGCGGCGGACCGGCAGGTGCGCATCCGCGAGCTTGCGGAGCGCTTTGAGCTGACGAACGATCTGGCCCAGCCCATCGCCGCCTACTCCCACGGCATGAAGCAGAAGCTGGCCATTATTTCGGCCTGGCTCCATGCTCCGCAGCTCGTCGTGATGGACGAGCCGTTCGTCGGCCTGGACCCGAAGGCCGCCCATCTGCTCAAGGGCATGATGCGGGAGCTGTGCGACCGCGGCGGCGCGATCTTCTTCTCGACGCATGTGCTCGAGGTCGCGGAAAAGCTGTGCGACAAGGTCGCCATCCTGCGCGCGGGCAAGCTCATCCGCTCCGGCACGATGGACGAGGTCAAGGGCGACGACTCCCTCGAGGAGGTCTTCCTGGAGCTGGAGGGCGAGACATGCTGAGTGCTCTCCTGAAAAAGCAGCTGCAGGAGATCTTCCGCAGCTACTTCTATAACGCCAAGCAGGGCAAGGCCCGCTCCCGCGCCTCGACGGTGGGCTATTTTGCCTTTTTTGCCGTGCTCATGGTCGGCGTGCTGGGCGGCATGTTCACCTATCTGGCGCATTCCCTGTGCGCGCCGTTCGCTGCAGCCGGGATGGAATGGCTGTATTTCACGATCATGGCCATGGTCGCCATCGTGCTCGGTGCATTCGGCAGCGTATTCAACACCTATTCGAGCCTCTATCTTGCCAAGGATAACGACCTGCTGCTGTCCATGCCGATCCCGGTGCGCACCATCCTGCTGTCCCGCCTGCTGAGCGTCTATCTCATGGGCCTGCTCTATTCCGGCGTTGTGCTGCTGCCTGCCATGATCGTCTATTGGGTCACGGTCTCGGCTGCGCCCGCCGCCCTTGCAGGCGGTCTGCTGCTGTTTGCCCTTGTCACGATCTTCGTGCTGACGCTCTCATGCGCGCTGGGCTGGGTCGTGGCAAAGATCAGCCTGAAGCTGAAGCACCGCAGCATCACGGTGGTACTGACGTCGCTGCTGTTCCTCGGCGCGTACTATTTCGTGTATTTCAAGGCGCAGAGCTTCCTCTCGGAGCTTGTGACGAACGCCGCCTACTACGGCGCGCAGATCCGCGGCAAGGCCTATCCGCTCTATCTGATCGGCCGTGCCGGGGCCGGCGACGGCCCTGCCATGGCGTTGGTCACCGCCGTGGTGCTCGTCCTGTTTATCCTGCTATTCTGGCTGCTGTCGCGCAGCTTCCTGCGCATCGCCACGGCAAGCGGCAGCACGGCGCGCCGTGTCTACCGCGAAAAGACCGCCGTGCAGCGCGGCGCGGGCACGGCCCTGCTTGCGCGGGAGCTGCGGCACTTCGGCGGCAATCCCAGCTATATGCTCAACTGCGGCCTCGGCATCCTGCTGATGCCGCTCGGCGGCACGGCCCTGCTATGGAAGCGCGATCTTCTGGATGTGCTGCAGCCTATGGTCGGCGGGCAGGGGATCGCGCTCATCTTGTGCGCGCTGGTGTGCCTGCTGGCATCCATGAATCTCATGGCTGCGCCGGCCGTTTCACTCGAGGGCCGGACGCTCTGGCTCGTGCAGTCGCTGCCGGTCCGGCCATGGCAGGTCCTGCGGGCCAAGCTGCAGCTGCAGCTTGTGCTGACGGCCGTCCCCGCGCTGATCGCGGCGGTCTGCGCAGCCGTGGCTGCCGCGCGCCCGGTGGGAGAGACGCTCCTGCTGCTGGCCGTCCCGCTCGGCTATGTCCTGCTGCTGGCGCTGTTCGGCCTGTTCGCGGGCCTGAAGCTGCCAAATCTGACGTGGACGAATGAGATCACGCCCATCAAGCAGGGCGGCAGCGTCATGCTGGCCCTGTTCGGCGGCTTCGTCTATGCGGGCCTTCTGCCGCTGGCCTATTTCCTTGGCGCGTCCGCCCTGGGCCTTTCTGCCTGCCTTGGAATTTATCTCGGCCTGACGCTGGCGCTTGCTGCCGTGCTGTATGTCTGGCTGCGCAGGCGCGGCGCGGCCGTGTTCGCGGCTCTGTAACAAAAAGGAGAGAGTATGAACGATATTCTGGAGGTCCGACACCTCGTCAAGTGCTTCGGCGATGTGACGGCGGTGGACGATCTGAGCTTCCGCGTGCGCGAGGGCGAGCTGTTCGCCTTCCTCGGCGTGAACGGCGCGGGAAAATCCACGACCATCCACATTCTCTGCGGCCAGCTGGCCCGCGACGGCGGCAGTGTGCGCGTCTGCGGCGCGGACCCGGACGAAGCGCCGGAGCAGCTCCGCCGGAGCCTCGGCGTGGTGTTCCAGAGCTCCGTGCTGGATCAGGCGCTGTCCGTGCAGGAGAATCTGCGCAGCCGCGCGGCGCTTTACGGCATCCGGGGCACGGCATTTTCCCGCCGTCTTGCGGAGCTGACGGACCTGCTGGAGCTGGGCGAGCTGCTGCGCCGCCCCGTCGGCAAGCTCTCGGGCGGCCAGCGCCGCCGTATCGACATCGCCCGCGCCCTGCTGCACCGGCCGCGCCTGCTCATCCTGGATGAGCCGACGACGGGCCTTGACCCGCAGACGCGCAGCCTGCTGTGGCAGGTCGTGGCGGGCCTGCGGCAGGAGGAGAACCTGACGGTCTTCCTCACCACGCATTATATGGAGGAGGCTGCGGACGCGGGCTACGTTGTCCTGCTCGACCACGGCAGGATCGCGGCGGAGGGCACGCCGCTGCAGCTGAAAAACGCCTATGCGCACGATACGCTCACCCTCTACGGCGTGGGTGAGGCGGACGTGCGGCGGCTCGGCCTGCCGTATGCGCCTGCGGAGCAGGGCTGGCGCGTCACCGTGCCGGACCCGGCTGCCGCTGTGGAGCTCATCCGGCGGGAACCGGCGCTGTTCCGCGATTTTGAGCTGACCAAGGGACGGATGGACGATGTGTTCCTCGCCGTCACGGGCAAAAAGCTGGCGGGAGGTGCGGAGAAATGACCGGACTCGGTGCGCTGATCCGGCGCAACAGCAAGCTGTATTTCAAGGATAAGGGCATGTTCTTCACCTCACTCATCACGCCGATGATCCTGCTGGTGCTCTATGTCACCTTCCTCAGCCGGACGTATGAGGGTTCGTTCCGCTCTGCCCTTGCGGCAGCCGGGGCGCAGGTGGAGGACTCGCTCCTGCATGGCTGTGTCGGCGGGCAGCTCATCTCGTCGCTGCTGGCCGTCAGCTGTGTGACGGTGGCCTTCTGCTCGAACCTCACCATGGTGTTCGATAAGGTCTCCGGTGCACGGAACGACCTGACCGTTTCGCCGGTCCGGCCCGCTGTCCTCTCGCTGAGCTATTATCTGGCGACGTTTTGCACCACGCTGCTCATCAACGGCATCGCCGCGGCCGCCTGCTTCGGTTATCTGGCGCTGACGGGCTGGTATCTGAGCGCTGCGGACGTGCTGCTCGTGCTGCTGGACGTGGTGATCCTGGTGCTGTTCGGCACGGCGCTGTCGTCCTGCATGATCTTCCCGCTTTCGACGAACGGGCAGGCCAGCGCGGTCGGAACGATCGTGAGCGCGGGGTACGGCTTTGTCTGCGGGGCCTATATGCCCGTTTCGAGCTTCTCGCCCGTGCTGCAGAAGGTCATCGCCTTCCTGCCGGGGACGTATGGGACCGCTCTGCTGCGCTGCCATGCGATGCGGGGCGTGTTTGCGGAGATGCGCCGCATCGGCTTTCCGGCGGAGGTCGTTTCGGGCATCCGTGACAGCGTGGACTGCAATCTCTATTTCTTCGGCCATGCCGTAAGCACCGGCGCGATGTATGCCATCATGCTGGGGAGCATCGCCGCGCTCATCGGCCTTTATGTCCTGCTGAACCGCCCGGGACACGGAGGAAAGCGCTATGGGTAGAGCCTCCACCAGACAGAACAAGACACCCTATCAGCTGGCCCGTGAGGAGCTGGGCCTTTCCCGCGAGCGGGCGGCGGAGCTGCTGGAGACCATCCCGGCGGAGCGCATCGAGCGCATCGAAAGCGAGCGCTCCCTGCCGCGGCCGGACGAGGTGCTGCGCATGGCGCAGCGGTATAAGAAGCCGTCGCTCTGCAATGCCTACTGCGCCCGCGCCTGCCCCATCGGGCAGGAATATGTGCCGGAGATCAAGCCGAAGGAGCTTCCGGCCATCGTGCTCGAGATGCTGGCGACCCTCAACACGCTCGACCGCGAGCGCGGCTGCCTCATCGACATCTCGGCCGATGGCAGCATCGATCCGGACGAGCTGGCGGATTTCCTGCGCATCCAGCGGGAGCTGGAGCAGATCTCCCGGACCGTGGAGGCCCTGCAGCTCTGGGCGGAAAAAATGATGGCCGACGGCCGCATTGACCGTGCGGCCTATACGCGGGAGATCTCCGCAGCGGGAGAAAAATAGCGGGTGTTAATTTGTACATTTGAGCCTTTATTTTCTGCGCCCGGCCTGATAAAATAAGACCATACACAGCGGATCCGTAAAACCCACCCAGATACAGAAAAGGAGAGTAACAATGGTTATTTTTATGTTCGGCATCGTGCTCACCATCGTGCTTTTCATTGCCATGGGCTTTGTCCGCGGCGAGGGCATGAGCTGGAGAGTCAACAAAAAGCAGCTGCTGGCGCTGGTCGGTGTGCTCGTCATCGTGTTTTCGTGCTATGTCTCCATTCCGGCAGGCCACACCGGCGTCGTGACAACGTTCGGCAGCGTGGAGAACTACACGCTCGAGGCCGGCATGCACTTCAAGCTCCCGTGGCAGGAGGTCATCAAGATGGACAACCGCGTGCAGAAGAGCACACAGGATATGTCCTGCTTCTCCTCCGACATTCAGGAGGTCAGCATGACCTACACCGTGAACTATCAGATCAGCAAGCAGGATGCCATGACGATCTATAAGACCATCGGCATCGGCTATTACGATACGGTCATCGCCCCATGCATCACGGAGTCGGTCAAGATCGTCACGGCCCAGTATACGGCCGAGGACCTCGTCTCCAGCCGCAGCCTGATGGCCTCGCAGATCGAGGAGGTCCTGTCCAAAAAGCTGGCGGCCTACAACATCGAGCTGGTCGGCGCTTCCATTGAGAATATGGATTTCACGGATGCCTTTACGGATGCCGTGGAGGCCAAGCAGGTCGCCGAGCAGAACAAGCTCCGCGCCGAGACCGAGGCGCAGCAGCGCGTCCTCGAGGCCAATGCCGCTGCGGAGATCAAGCGCATCGAGGCGGAGGCTGATGCCTATGAGCTGACGACCCGTGCCGAAGCTGAGGCCGAAGCGAACCGCAAGATCGCCGAATCCCTGACGGAGGCCCTCATCGCCTATACTTACGCGGAGAACTGGAACGGCGAGCTGCCGACGTTCATGACGGGCGACGGCGCAACGCTGCCGATGTTCGACATGTCGGCCCTGCTGAACGGCAAGACCGATAACGGAACGACTGCCGCGCAGCCTGCGGAATAACAGAGCAGAAAAAGTCCTGCCCGGAGTGAAAGCTCCGGGCAGGATTACTTTTTAGGGGAGGGTTTTGTAGGGGAGCGGACAGCCGGGCCCGGAGACGCACCTGCAGTTGGTACAAGGCGGCGATAAAATGGTATGCACCAATTGCGTCTGTAG
>NZ_JBBMFF010000080.1:0-2767 GCF_040096185.1 Faecousia intestinalis
CAGTTGGTACCGTTTTAACGTTACATTGTACGGGTAGATAATGCATCGCCGGGAGGGACCAGCCCGGCCCCTACATTTGCATTATTCCTCCGTATTGGAAATCGCCTCGACGCCGATGACGCGGTTGCCCTCTTCGATGCGCATGAGGATGACGCCCTGGGTATCGCGGCCGTAGAGGTTGATGCTGGCGGCCGGAGTACGCAGCACGACGCCGCCGGACTCGATGAGCATGACGTCGTTCGTATCGTCGACGATGGCCGCGCCTGCGACAAGGCCGGTCTTCCCAGTCAGGCGGTAGTTGCGCAGGCCCTTGCCGCCGCGCGTCTGCGGCTGGCGGTCCTCGCCGCGCAGGTAGGCCTCGACGGCCGTGCGCTTGCCGTAGCCGTTCTCCGTGACGGTCAGGAGGCTCTTGCCCTCGGCGGCCACGGCCGCGCTGACGACCTCGTCGCCGTCGTCGAGGCGGATGCCGCGCACGCCGGCTGCGTCGCGGCCCATGGGGCGGACGTCCGTCTCGGCAAAGCAGATGGCCATGCCCTGCCGCGTGGCAAGGAGAATATTGTCGCTGCCGTTCGTCTTCAGGACGGCGATGAGCTCGTCGCCGTCGTCGAGCGACAGGGCGCGGATGCCGGCCTTGCGGGCGGTATAGAGGGCGTCGAGCCGGATGCGCTTGACGGTGCCGCCGCGCGTGACCATCATAAGGTACTCATGGTCCGTGAATTCGCGCGTCAGCAGCATAGCCGTCACGCGCTCGCCCTGCTCGAGCGGCAGGATATTGACGATGTTCGTACCGCGCGCCGTGCGCCCGGCCTCCGGGATGAGGTAGCCCTTCTTGCGGTGGACACGGCCCGTGTTCGTGAAGAACAGAACATAGTCGTGCGTCGAGGCGATGAAGAGGTTTTTGACGTAATCCTCCTCCTTCAGGCTCTGGCCGGAGACGCCGCGGCCGCCGCGGCGCTGCGTGCGGTAGGTATCGACGGGCAAGCGCTTGATATAGCCCGCGTTCGAGAGGGTATAGCAGCAGTCCTCCTCTTCAATGAGGTCCTCGATGTCGATCTCGTCCTCGACGTCCTGGATCTCGGTGCGGCGCTCGTCGCCGTACTTGTCGCGGATGGCGGTCAGCTCGTCCTTGAGGATGGACTTGACAAGGCCCATATCGCCGAGCACGCGCTCGTAATAGGCGATGCGGTCCTCCAGCTCTTTATATTCGTTCTGGAGCTTTTCGCGGTCGAGGCCCTGCAGGGCCTTCAGGCGCATATCGAGGATGGCCTGGGCCTGGATGTCGTCGAGGCCGAAGCGCTGCATGAGGTTTTCCTTTGCGTTGTCGTAGCTCGTGCGGATGATGCGGATGACCTCGTCGATGTTATCCTGCGCGATGAGCAGGCCCTCGAGCAGGTGAGCGCGCTCCTGCGCCTTGCGCAGGTCATAGCGCGTGCGGCGGAGGATGACCTCCTCCTGATAGGCCAGATATTCGTCCAGAATTTCGCGCAGGGAGAGGACCTTCGGCTGGCTCTGGTTCTTCACGAGGGCCAGCATATTGATGGCGAACGTCGTCTGCAGCTGGGTCTGGGCAAACAGGCGGTTCAGGACGACCTGCGCGTTTGCCTCGCGCTTGAGCTCGATGACGATGCGCATACCGGCGCGGTCGGACTCGTCGCGGATGTCGGAGATGCCCTCGAGGCGCTTCTCGTTGACCTGATCGGCCATATTCTTGATGAGCATGCGCTTGTTGACCTGATAGGGGATTTCCGTAACGATGATGCGCTGACGGTTCTGTCCGAATTCCTCCAGCTCGGTGCGGGCGCGCATGGTCACGCGGCCGCGGCCGGTGGCATAGGCGGCGCGGATACCGGCACGTCCGAGGATGAGGCCGCGCGTCGGGAAATCCGGGCCGGGGAGGTGCTCCATAAGGTCGGCGAGCGTGGCCTCGGGGTTATCGAGGACGCACAGACAGGCGTTGATGACCTCCGTGAGGTTGTGGGGCGGAATATTCGTGGCCATGCCGACGGCGATGCCGCTCGAGCCGTTCACGAGCAGGTTCGGGAAGCGGCTGGGGAGCACGCGCGGCTCCTTGCGCGATTCGTCGAAGTTCGGGTCCCAGTCCACGGTGTCCTTTTCGAGGTCGCGGAGCATTTCGTTCGAGATTTTCGAGAGGCGGGCCTCGGTGTAGCGGTAGGCCGCAGGGGGATCGCCGTCGACGGAGCCGAAGTTGCCGTGGCCGTCGACGAGCATATAGCGCATGGAGAAGTCCTGCGCCAGACGCACGAGCGCATCATAGACCGACGCGTCGCCGTGCGGATGATAGCGGCCCAGCACGTCGCCGACGCAGGTCGCGGACTTTTTGAACGGCTTGTCAACCGTCAGATTATCCTCATACATGGCATAGAGAATGCGGCGGTGCACGGGCTTGAGGCCGTCGCGCACGTCAGGCAGCGCGCGGCCGACAATGACCGACATGGCATACTCCATGTAGCTGGTTTTCATTTCATGCACCAGCTCAGAGGTCACGATCGCCTGATCCGGGAATCGGATGTCCTCCGGCTGGTAGTCCTTTTTGTGATGTGCCAAGGTTTTTCCTCCTTGAATTGGTTTGCTGCTTATCTGAAGGGGTTTTTATTGTGTTATTGCGGGGAGCAAAGCGCCCATGGCTCTCCCTCTGGGAGAGCTGTCACCGAAGGTGACTGAGAGGGCCCTGCAGGCACTGCCGATAAGCTCAGGCCGTTGTTCAAATGGTACGCACCTCCGACTTGTCATTGCGAGGAGCGAAGCG
>NZ_JBBMFF010000081.1:0-5655 GCF_040096185.1 Faecousia intestinalis
CGCCGATCCGGAGCCGGAGCTCGGCCTGCCCGCGAAAAGGCTCACGTTTTTGAGTTCTGTGATCCGACCGAGTACTGCGAGATTGCCACGTCAGGTAGTGCTGCGGTGCACCAGTGCACTCCTACGGTTTAATGATCCCCTACAAGGCGCTCACTGAGCGCCGCTACATACTCCATCGGCGGCTTTCCACACAATATGCCGCTGCATTCCGCCGGCGGCCCTGCGCCGCCCCACCCTCGAACCCAAATCTTATCTCAAAAAGGAGAAATATATCATGGCAAAGCAGTTACTGGGCAAAGAAGTTACCGATGCACTGAATGCAAAGCTCATCGAGCGCGCCAATGCGCTGAAGGAAAAGGGCGTCGTTCCCACGCTCGGCATCGTCCGCGTGGGCGAGAACCCCAGCGATCTGTCCTATGAGAAGGGCGCAACGAAGCGCGCCGAGCTCATCGGCATCAACGTACAGAAGTTTGTCCTGCCGGAGGATGCCTCCAAGGAGGACCTGCTCAAGCTCATCGACGAGATCAACGCCAACGACGCCATCCACGGCGTTCTGATGTTCCGTCCGCTGCCGAAGCATCTCAAGGCTGACCAGAATGAGATCTGCAACCGCCTCGACCCGAAGAAGGACGTCGACTGCATGACCGACCTGTCGAACGCCGGTGTGTTCGAGGGCCGCAGCGATCTGGGCTTTGCCCCCTGCACCCCCGCCGCCTGCATGGAGATCCTGGACTACTACGGCATCGACTGCAAGGGCAAGAACGCCGTCGTCATCGGGCGCAGCCTCGTCGTCGGCAAGCCTGCCGCGATGATGCTCATGGGCAAGAATGCCACTGTGACCGTCTGCCACACCAAGACCGTCAACACCGCTGAAGTTTGCCGCAAGGCCGATATCCTCGTCTCCGCAGCGGGCGTGCTGAACTCCCTGACGAAGGACTATGTCCGTCCCGGTCAGGTCGTCATCGACGTCTCCATCAACTGGGATGAGAACAAGCCGAACGCGCGCGGCGGTCTGGGCGCCATTGCGGGCGACGCGGTCTATGCCGAGGTCGAGCCGATCGTCGAGGCCATCACCCCCGTCCCCGGCGGTGTGGGCAGCGTGACGACGTCCGTCCTCATGAAGCATGTCATCGAAGCTGCCGAGCGCGTCTGATTTTCGGACGGGAAAGTTGAGAGAGAATCATGCATAAGCTGAAGCAGCTTTCGGCGAGCAGCTTCCTCAGGCTTCTGTTCGCCGCATTTACCTTCGCCTTCTTATGCTCCGCCTTCATCGCGCCGGACCGCGCGGAGATGTTCACCGGTCTGCGCCGCATCATGACGGAGTCCTCGAAGGTCTCGACCAACTATTTTGATAACGGCGGCTACGCCGGAACGTTCCTGAACGCGGGCCTCGTCTGCCTCGTCCTCACGGCCCTCTACAGCCTCCCGAAGGTCAAGGTCAACGCCACGTCGTGCCTCGCCTTCCTGCTGACGGCCGGGTTCTGCTTCTGGGGCGTCAACATCCTGAACCTCTGGTTCGGCTTCCTCGGCGTGCTGCTGTACTGCCTGGTCAAGCGCGAAAATCCCGCGAACCAGATCAACGCCATGGTCTTCACGACCGGCATCTGCCCGCTGTTCACGGACCTGATGATCCGCTATCCCCATGCGGATGTCGTCGGCTTCCGCTGGCAGGGCATCCTGCTGGCGGTCGCCATCGGCCTGTTCATCGGCTTCTGCCTGCCCGCCGGGCTGGTCCACTCGCCGAAAATGCACAAGGGCTATGACCTCTATTCCGCCGCGGTGCCCGTCGGCCTGACGGCCTTCTTCGTCCGCGCCCTGCTCTATCAGGCGCTCGGCGGCACGCTGCCCGGCGGCGCGAGCACCGATCTCGGCGTCTCGAGCTGGAATGTGGCCAATGTGTTCTGCTTCGGCGTGTTCGGCCTGTGCATTGTCGGCGCGCTCGTGCTGGGCTGCCGCCCGAAGGACTACTGGCGTCTGCTCCGCGACCCCGGCTACAGCGTCGACTTCTCGCAGAAGTACGGCAATGCAGCGTTCCTGATGAACGTCGGCATTTACGGCCTGTTCATCGTGCTGTATTATAACCTCATCGGCGCGACGTTCAACGCCGTGACGTTCGGCTGCATCTTCTGCATGCTGGCCTGCTGCTGCTCCGGCAGCCACCCCGGCAATGTCTGGCCCATCATGGTGGGCTATGTTGCCGCGTCGTTCCTCGGCAAGTGGTTCTGTGTCGGCGAGGCCTATACGCAGGCCATCAACGCGCAGGCCATCGTCGTCGGCCTCTGCTTTGCAAACGGCCTTTCGCCGATCTCCGGCCGCTATGGCTGGCCGTTCGGCATCCTCGCCGGTATGCTGCACTTCACGCTCGTCACGAGCGTGCCTCTGCTGCACGGCGGCTTCTGCCTGTATAACGGCGGCTTCACGGCGGCGTTCGTGTGCATGTTCTTCATCCCGGTCTTCGAGCACTTCTTCCGCACGAAGGAGGAGCGCAGGCTGGCGAAGGCAGAGCGCACGGCAAATTCCCAATAATGCTGACGGGCCGCCCGGGATAACCCCGAGCGGCCTGTATCATTGGGGCGTTGTAGGGGAGCGGCGTCCTCGACGCCCTGTGCCGCACTGTCGTCTCGTACCGGCTGCCGTTAAAACGGCATGCACCGATTGCGTCTGTGCGTTTCACGCTCCACTCTGTCACTGCCCGCCGGAACATCCCGCTTTCTTTCCCGTCTAACGGAACAGAACATCCAAGGAGGAATTTTCTCATGAAACAGCTCATTCCCGCGCTGCTGGCGGCGCTCTGCCTGCTGCTGGCGTCCTGCGGCACGTCCCCTGCCGCCACGCTCCCCATGGGGACGGACGAAACGCCCGTCGAAAGCGAGGCGTCTGAATCCACCGGCCCGTGGGCGCCGACCGGCGAGCAGATGCAGAAGGAAAACGCCGTCACCGACCTGCTGAACGAGAGCGGCGAGGGCTATTCCTACCGTATCCCGCAGCTGAACTGCCAGACGCAGGACGCCGAGCTTATCAACACCGCTATTTCCGACGAGCTTATGCCGCTCGTCGATGAGGCCCACACCGCGCAGGCACAGGGCTATGACCCGACGTGCGTCGAGATCGGCTGGGAGAGCCACTGGTGCGGCGACGTGCTCGTGCTCCTCACCCACTCGTCCTACCCGAACGACTGCGCCTATCATCAGGTCTACTGCTTCGACCGCATCACCGGCACACGTCTGACGAACGCGCAGATCCTCGACCTGTGCGGCGTGACGCAGGCGGAATTCGAGGCGGGCGCGGCCGATGCCGCCGAGCGCTGCTTCCGCTCCATCTATCCGGACACCATGGGCGGCGATGCGCTCTGGCAGGAGCAGCTCGAATGGACGCGCAGCGCCGAAAATGTCAATGCCGATATGATGATGTACCCTGATGAGAACGGCAAGCTCATGCTCCTGTCCCCCATCGGCTCTCTCGCCGGCGCGAGCTATTATGAGCATAGCTACCCCTTCGCCGGGTGAACGGAAGAAAGTTTATGGAGCGTATCCGTGCAGATACGCTCCATTTTTGATCCATATGGGGCAGCCCTTGGCTCTCCCTCTGGGAGAGCTGTCACCGAAGGTGACTGAGAGGGCCTTGCAGCCGCTTTTGCATGGCAGTATCAAGCAAGGGGAGAGCTGAGTTCCCCTCTCAGGCGGCTGCGCCGCCAGCTCTCCCTAAGGGAGAGCCAAGCAGCGGTTCATACTGCGTTTTAATATCCGTACTTTTTCCGCTTCGCCAGCAGGAAGACCGTCGTCACGAGCACGGCCATGGTTTCCGCAAACACGATGGAGAGCCAGATGCCGTCCAGCTCCAGCACGAGCGGCAGCAGGAGCACGGCCGCGATCTGGAACACGAGTGTCCGCAGAAACGAGATGAGTGCGGACGTCAGGCCATCGTTCAGCGCCGTGAAGAACGACGAGCCAAGAATGGCTACGCCCGCGAGCAGGAACGAGAAGGAGTAGATCCGGAACGCGCGCACCGTCATGGCCAGCAGCGCCTCGTCGTAGCCGACGAAGATCTGCCCGAGCGGCCGCGCCAGCGCCTCGCCCGCCGCCAGCATCGCAATCGAACTGCCGCCGATAAGCCGCAGGCTCTTGCGCAGCAGGCTGTGCAGCTCCGGCCGGTTCTGCGCGCCGAAGTGGAAGCTCACCACCGGCGACACGCCGACGGCGTAGCCGATGAAGCACGCGTGGAAGATCATGCTGACATACATCAGCACGCCGTAGGCCGCGATGCCGTTCTGCCCGCCGTAGCGCATGAGCTGCGCGTTATAGAGCATACCGACGAGAGACATGGAAATATTGCTCATCAGCTCCGACGAGCCGTTGCCGCAGATGCGGCCAAGCGCGCGCCCGTCAAAGCGGAAGCGCGTCAGATGCAGCTCGCTGCGGTTCCACTTTCCGAGGAAATAGAGGAGCGGCAGCAGCCCGCCGACGCACTGGCTCAGCGACGTGGCGACGGCCGCGCCCGCGATGCCCCAGCGGAACACGCCGACGAACAGCGCGTCGAGCACCATGTTCGTCACGCCCGCCGCCACGGTCACCGCGAGGCCGAGCTTCGGCTTGCCCGCCGTGGCAAACAGGCACTGAAATGCGAACTGCAGCACATAGGCCGGGTTCGCGATCAGGATGAGCCTGCCGTAGCGCACACAGTTCTCCAGCAGCTCACCCTCCGCGCCGAGCAGCTCCGCCACGGGCCGCAGCAGCACGATGCCGAGCACACCGAGCGCCAGACCGGACAGGGCCGTCACGCAGATGACCATGGAAAACAGCCGGTCGGCGTGTTTTCTGTCGCCCTCGCCCATCGTCTTGCCGATGAGGGCGCTGCCGCCGGTGCCGAACAGGAAGCCGACGCAGCCGAGAATCATCAGATACGGCATGATGAAGTTCACGGCCGTGAATGCGGCCTTGCCCGCAAAATTCGAGACGAAAAAACCGTCCGTCACGCAGTAGATCGACGTAAAGATCATCATCACGATGGACGGCAGCGTCACGCGCAGCAGGCGGCGGTAGCCGAAGTGGCCGGAAAATGTGCTGTTCATTCCTGACCCCCCAGCTCCGGCAGCTTGCAGCGGAATGCCTGCAGATAGCGCTCCATCAGCCCGAGATATTGCTGCACATCCTCTGCGGGCCATTCGTCAAAGATGCTGTTTTCCAGCCGGATCAGGCGGCCGGCCGTGGCATCTGCCACGCGCAGCCCCGCCTCCGTCAGGCAGACGCGCTTGCTCCGCGCGCCGGACGGCTCCAGATATAAAATGCCGTCCGCCTCGAGCTTGCGCAGGGCGGAGTTGACGGTCTGCTTGCTCAGACCGGTGCTCTCACAGACGGCACGCAGCGACGCGGGCGAGCCAAGCTCGCACAGGGCATAGAGGATGCGGCTCGTGCTGTCATTCTGTCCCTGTCGCTGCGCGGCCTCGTGATAGGCCGCGTCCATTTCGCTCAGCAGGCAGTTGAGGCGCTTCAGCGCCGGGGATCGGTATTCGTGCATAAGAACCTCCAATGTCCGAAATCATACCATAATATTATAGTACGATTTCGTACAGTTGTCAAGCCGTGATCGATGCTTTGTACGGACTGCAAGCGCCTGCGGCATAAACAGACCCCCGCACGGGATGCCATTGACATCCCG